>NZ_JBALNY010000208.1:0-19184 GCF_036962145.1 Bacillus sp. JJ1764
ATTCTTTATAATATCTATAATTAAATAGTTATTTAAAGCGATGATAAAGAGTAGTACGTATTTTAAATCGTCTAAGAGAATTTGTGGCTGGTGAGAACAAATACGATCAAATACGGAATGGACTTTTGAGTGCTTTCTGAACTAATAAGTAGGAATTGACGTTTTCCTTGCGTTAAAAGGAATTCAAGATGAACCATTATCATCTTGAAAATGAAGTGACTCTTTTTAGAGTAATTAGGGTGGTACCGCGAGCCATTCGTCCCTATTTTTGGGGATGAATGGCTTTTTTTTATTTATTTTTAGGGCAATTGTTAAGGAGTATTATTGATTTTCATCATCGTTGATTGGAGCGGAAGGCACGAAGAATCCTGTGGGAGTACGGAACAGGTGAAGACCCCGCTGGCACCAAAGCGCGAGGAGGCTCACCGGACCGCCCACTGAAAGCGAAGTGCCTGGAGCGCAAATCAACCTCCTTTTAACAGAGCCGATATATTTAGGAGGAAAATCATGAAAAAGACGATTTTTTCAGGGATTCAGCCAAGTGGGACTATTACACTTGGGAACTATATAGGAGCTTTGAAGCAATTTGTGGAATTGCAAAATGAATATAATTGCTTCTTTTGTATAGTTGACCAGCATGCCATCACGGTTCCTCAGGATCCGTTGACCCTGCGCAAAAATATCCGAAGTTTAGCTGCCTTGTACTTGGCAGTTGGGTTAGATCCTGAAAAGGCTACATTATTTATTCAATCCGAAGTTCCAGCACATGCTCAGGCCGGATGGATCATGCAATGCATTTCTTATATTGGCGAATTAGAGCGTATGACACAATTTAAAGACAAATCTGCCGGAAAAGAAGCGGTTTCTGCTAGTTTACTTACCTATCCCCCTTTAATGGCAGCCGATATTTTATTGTATAACACTGACCTCGTACCAGTTGGAGAAGATCAAAAGCAGCATATGGAATTAACTCGTGATTTAGCGGAACGTTTTAATAAGAAATACAATGATATTTTAACGATTCCTGAGATTCGGTTACCTGAAGTTGGGGCCCGAATTATGTCACTGCAGGAACCAACTAAAAAAATGAGTAAATCTGATCCTAATCCAAAAGCATTTATTACTCCTTTGGATGATCCAAAGCAAATTGAGAAAAAGATTAAAAGTGCTGTTACCGATTCTGATGGAATCGTTAAATATGATAGGGAGGCAAAACCAGGCATTTCTAATTTATTAGCTATCTATTCTATTCTTGGTGAAAAATCCATTTCTGAGTTAGAAGAAATGTATCAAGGAAAAGGTTATGGTCAATTTAAAGGTGATCTAGCTGATGTGGTAGTAAATTTCTTTAAGCCGATTCAGGAAAGATATTATCAATTAATTGAGTCAAGTGAATTGGACGATATTTTAGACCAAGGGGCAGAACGAGCCAATCAGGTTGCAAATAAAACCCTAAAAAAAATGGAAAAAGCCATGGGACTTGGCAGAAAAAGAAAATAAGAAATAAAAAAAGCCTGAGCCACAAAAGGTATGAGATCATACCCTTTGGGTCAGGCTTTTAGTTTACTTTAGGACCATGCTCCATTTCCCAAAGCTTTTCAAAAAACGGCTGTCCTTTTATTAAATTTTCACAAAAGTTTTCATGCTTCTTTGACCAGCCAAATTTAATCTCCTCAAAAAGTTGTTCCCACGCATCAGCAAAATTCATTTCCTGGATTATTGAATACCGCTCTGGGCACCATTCAGTAAACCAGTAACGAACTTCCGCTTCATTATTAGATGAAAACAGCTGATCAAGGGCCATAAACAATAATTGCTTGATTTGGCGTTCTTTTCTGGTAAGTCCTCTCATTAATATAGGTTCTGGTGAAAGAATATGAAAATCTTTTTGCTTTGTCTGTGGATAAAATTGATATTCCTTTGCCTCCTGATTACTGATCATTTCGTAGGCAAGCTGCTCTTGTCTTGGAATAAGCCGGCTTTTTCGGATTGGGATATTATAGCCAATTGTATCGATAGCTAAAATTCCGGATCCATCTGTAACCACAAAGCAGTAATCTAACTGGATTCTTTCATGATTTTTTCTTAAATATGCTTTTTGATAGATATCATCTAGAAGTTGTTGTGGTAATTCTGATAAATCATTTTCAATGTAATGAAATAATACGGGCTCCACCTTTAACAATGGTACCTGATCTAACAGCTCTACTGCATCGTCCTTTCGCCATTCATGAAAATGACAGACATTATAACCGTTTTCTTCCCCTTCAAACCAATTTACCCAAACATCATGAAGATATAACATTGCACAACCCCTCACTTCAATGAAACTGTTTGTCAATCAGTATGGGCAGTCATTAGTTAAATTATTCCTCAAGATATATTTTGCTCCAATTACTTTGTAAGATCATTTAAGTGCATTATAAAAATCAATCGATAAATTCAAAGGGATGATCCTAAAACGGACCATCCCTTTGAATATTGCTTATTCTTCTTCCGCAGTTTTATTTGTAACTCCCACTTTTGCCCAGATATATGGATCTGCCGAGTAGTTAGCTTTTAACTCAGTTACCCGGTTATTAACAGCTGAAATCGTAGAGCGGAACAATGTTGGAATGACAGGAAGTTCATCATTCATATAATCTTGCCATTCATCATAAACCTTTTTACGGTAATCATGATCAAATGCTTTTTCAGAATGACCATCTTTTAATAATTGATCATTTTTCTCGCTGACATAGCGTGAATAGTTAAATGGTACATCACTGCCATACAATCCATAAGGATCCACGTCAGTACCAGTACTCCATGCGGCTAAGAAAATATCCACTTTTGGATCGTCTTCCTCAACCATTTTATAGAAGGAGTTAAACTCTGCCAAGCGGCCGTCAACAAGCTGAACATCAAGACCAACATTTTTCCAGCTTTGCATATAGAATTTAGCAAGAGGTTCAGCGATGTCACCACCGCTCATAGATAAGAAATTGATTTTATATTTCTTTCCTTTTGGATCTTCACGAAGTCCATCCTTATCCACATCTTTATAGCCGGCTTTATCTAGTAATTTCTTGGCTTTTTCCGGATCATAGCCAATTGATTTAGCATCAGGATTGTACCAGCTTGGGAATGAAGGCGGAATTAATGATGTAGCTGGGAAACGCAACCCGTTATAGAGCTTTTCTCCAACAGATTTCTCATCAAGTGCGTATGCCATCGCTTGCCGTACACGCTTATCTTTAAACTTCGGATTATCCATCACATTTACGCCTTTGTCTGCATCCCAATGTCCTAGTTTAAAGCCAAGATAGTTGTATGCTAAGTCAACTTGACCAATGAATTGGAAATTTTTCGATCCCTTTGCAGCCGAATATTGATCTACAGGATACTCAGCTACATCTACTTCACCTTTTTTGAGTGCTTGGAGAATCACTTTCGGGTTCACTACTTTAGCCACAATGGTTTTCAGTTTTGGTTTTCCACCAAAATAGTTGTCATTGCGTTCAAATTCTACAGATTCACCTGGTACCATCTTTTTAATTTTGTATGGACCAAATCCGATTGGTTCTTTGTGAATTTTATCAGATGTTGCTAAATCCTTAATTGGAACGTCACCTAAGTAATGTTTAGGCATTGCATATGGCCATAAGCCGGTCAGTAAAGACGGGTTGGCATTATCAAATGTAATGGAAAGAGACTTATCATTAATGATTTTAATACCGGAAATGTTTTGGGCTTTTCCTTCATGGTATTCTTTCATCCCAATGATGCTCTGTATAATGGCATCCCCATAACGGACTCCGGTGTAGTCCTTATTACCGATTACCAAGAATGAATATTCATAGTCTTGTGCCGTAACAGGCTTGCCATCTGACCAGTTTACATTGTCTTTAATAGTAACAGTAATTGTTTTCTTGTCTTCTGACATTTTGTAGGTGGCTGCGCCATCATTTGTAAATTCGTAGTCATCATTGGTTGAGAATAACGGAACATCAAAAAATTGTAGCACTTCGTTATCTGGTTGACCTTCATAATATGCATAGTTTAATGTACCCTCAAATGGAGTATCATACACGAGTGCATAATTTAACGAACCATCTGCAACTTCCTTTTTATTATTCTTCACCTGCAATGGGAACTTACTAATATCTTCTTTAGGCTTATCAGACGATGCTGACTTCTTACCGTCCCCTCCTGTTGAACCGGAACATGCTGATAACAGCATCGCCAAGACAACGAGGAGAGTAAAAACCGTAAAACCATGCTTCTTCTTCATCCTTTTCTTCCCCCTTTTTATCCTAGTCTTTGTCTTGCATCAGCTGCACGTTTAAACGCTTGACCGATGTAATTTATACACAACATCATGACTAAAATGAGCAATGATGCAGGTAACCAAATCCACCATTTATTAGCAAGTACATCAGGATTGGATGCATAGCTAACAAGGGTCCCTAAACTTGGCGTACTTTCCGGCAGACCGAATCCCAAAAAGGTTAGTCCCGATTCGATCCCAATATTTCCTGCTAGGTTTAGGGTTAAATTTACAATAATAATAGAACTTAAATTAGGCAAAACCTCACGAATAATAATTTTCCAATCTGGTGTCCCCAAGGTTTTTGAGGCACTTACATAATCTAATTCTCTTTCCGCAAGTGTTTTGGAACGAATTAATCTTGCCTTACCTGTCCATAAAAACATACTCAAAATTAAAATAAAGGTAAACACATTGTATTTTGGAGCAATCGTTACAAAGACGATAATCAACATTAATGTTGGTAGGATTAGAAAGAAATCAATAATCCGCATTAAGATATTATCAACCTTGCTACCAAAATAGCCTGCACATAGGCCGACTGTTAGTCCAATTATTCCTGTTAATATAGTTATGCATAATCCGATGGTAAATGAATTTTTAGCACCTATTATTAACTGTCCCAAAATATCTCTACCGCCATAATCAGTTCCCAGCCAATGTTCTGCTGAAGGAGGCGAATAAATTGATAACAGATCGACTGTAACGATCTTTTCCTGGTCCAGTAAAAGGGATGCCGAATATACAATAATCAGGATAAGTCCCAAAAGAATAAGTGATCCTAACGCTAGTTTATCTTTCACAATCTCAGTCCAAAGAATGGACCATATGCTATGCTTTTTCTGATTTCCAACACTTTGTTGTTTGGGGCTTGCTATTTCTGATTTCATTTTTGTCCCTCCCGTCTTTAATCGATTCTGATTCGTGGGTCAACAGCACTTAAAATGATATCGGACAAAAGCGTACCAACTAGAGTTGCCAATCCAGATAACATTACTAATGCTGTTACAACACTGAAATCACGTTGCGCGATGGAGGTGACAAATAGTTGTCCAATACCCGGATATCCATAAATTGATTCTAAAAATACGGAACCTCCGATTATGGAGACAATGTCATAACCGAGAAAAGCTGCAATCGGTAATAATGAATTTCTAAATATGTGCCGTGTATATACCTTTGATTCACTAACACCTTTTGCTCTTGCTGTTTTTACAAAATCTTTAATTTTAGTATCGATTATTTCGTTACGCAAATATTGAACCGTAACAGTTGTACTTACGATGGCACCTGAAAATGCCGGCAAAATGAGGTGATTTACTTTACTTAAATAATAGGCAAATGTTCCATTTTCAACTTGAATATCTACACTCCCACTTGTAGGAAACCACCCTAGAATAAAGCCAAATACAAATAATACCAGTAATGCAAAAATAAATAACGGGGTGGCATAAGTTAAATAATTATAGCCAACGATCATCTTATCAGCCCAGGTATCTGTCCACCTTCCCCCAATGATTCCTAGTGGTATAGCAATCACATAACTAAGGATCAGGATGGCGAGTCCCAATAGAGCTGTATTCACCATTTTACCTGCAATTAAATGAGTAACTGGCGTTTGATGGATGATGGACAGGCCGAGATCACCGTGCAGAAGGCCTTTTATCCATCTGCCATACTGTATGTATACGGGGTCAAACATACCTAATTTTTCCTTTAATTCATAAAGTGTTTTTGTATCCATTTTTGGATTGCTTGCCAATCTGCCTGTTAGGGCATCCCCAGGCATGGCCTTGGCCAAAAGAAAAATTAAAACACTTAAAATTAGTAATTGAGGGATCATAACTAAAAGTCTGCGTAAAATAAATTTCAACATTTTTTCTTCCTCCCTCTATGGCAGTGCAACTGAATGGGTGTTAGAGATTGGTTTTAACTCATACACTTTTCCCTCAGTATCAAAATATTTTTGGTAGGATTCTTTATACTCTGTATTAATTTCAGAGCGCAATTTCTTTTGCCACTCTCTGTTCTCAGGATTAATATCAGGTATGGCTGAAATGAGTCTCTTTGTATATATATGCTGTGGATTATTGTATATATCTCCACTTGTCCCCTCTTCAACGAATTGTCCGCGATACATAATTCCGATACGATCACACATATGACGAATAATCCCCAAATCATGACTAATAAATAAGTAGGTCAAATTAAACTCCTTTTGAATATCCCGCATAAAATTCAAAACCTGTGCTTGTACAGATACATCAAGGGCAGAAACTGGTTCATCTGCAATAATTAACTTTGGATTTAGTGTAAGCGCGCGAGCAATTCCGATCCGTTGCCGCTGCCCTCCGGAAAATTCATGTGGATATTTACTGATTGAATCAGGGCTAAGGCCTACCTTTTCCAAATAGAATTGGACTTTTTGTTTTTCCTCCGCAGGTGATAATTTTTCATAGTTTCGGAGCGGTTCCGCAATAATATCAATCACGCGTTTTCTTGGATTTAACGATGAATAAGGATCTTGGAAAATCATTTGAATATCTTTACGATAGGTATGAAATTCACTTCGGCTTAATTTTGTCAAATCCTTACCTTCAAATAAAATTTCTCCTGATGTTGCCTTATTTAGACCAATAATCGTTCTTCCTGTTGTTGTCTTCCCGCATCCTGACTCGCCTACCAATCCATATGTCTCACCTTGTTTTAGTTCAAAACTGACACCGTCAACCGCCTTTACATGGGCAACGACTCTTTTGAAAAAACCACCTCGGATTGGATAATAGATTTTTAGATTATTTACCTTTAGAAATTCCATCGTTCATGCCCCCAACGTTTAATTCAGGAAAGTAAAAATTCTTATAGCAGGTGCACCTTACAAAGTGATTTGGCCTTACTTCACGTAAAATGGGGTGTTCCTCATGTTCATGCTCATCGATCCATGTTATTCGATTTTTAAATCGGCATCCGCTTCTTGGTAACTTTTGTAGAGAAGGGACAATCCCTTGAATAACATGCAAGCGGTCTTTATTGGAAGTGGCGGATGGAATAGAATTAAATAACGAGCGGGTATACGGGTGTAAAGGATCCTTAAACAACGTTTTAACATCCGCAAATTCTACAATTTCTCCCGCATACATGACCGCAACTCGGTCTGCCATTTCGGCCACTACTCCAAGATCATGGGTGATTAATATAATGCCTGTTTTCATTTGCTTTTGAAGTTCCTTAAGCAGGTCCATAATTTGAGCTTGTATCGTTACATCAAGTGCAGTAGTTGGTTCATCAGCTATGACCAACAATGGGTCGCACGCTATGGCAATCGCAATGACCACCCTCTGCCTCATCCCTCCAGATAGTTCATGTGGATATTGTTTATAGGTTCTTTCAGGATTAGGGATACCCACTTTTTTTAATAAATTAATAGACTTTGCTCTTTTTTCATTATTAGAAAGATTGGTATGAAACGTTAAGCTTTCCTCAATTTGCTTTCCGCAAGTCATCAATGGGTTAAGTGCTGTCAAAGGATCCTGAAAGATCATGCCAATTTCTTTTCCACGAATTTTATTCATTTCAGCGGTTGACAAAGAAAGTAAATCTTTCCCTTTAAAATGAACACTACCTTCTAATCTTGTTCTTTCCTGCGGATGCAACCCCATGATGGATAGGGCTAAGGCACTTTTACCACATCCCGATTCACCAACAATGGCAACTACCTCATTCTCATTAACAGTCAACGTAACATCATCAACTGCAGCAAAAAACTCATTTTGGATTCTAAATGAAGTTCGCAGATTTTGTATTTGTAATAGCGATTTACTATTCAAAATAAATCCCCCTATTAAAAATTCCTTTTATTAAATAATATTTCTCATCTCTTAGGATAACTTTTATTCAATTAACTAAAAATTAACTATATTTACATAAAATTCTATGACTGAATTGTAATAATTGCAATACTTTTTTGACAAATAATTAATAGTGAGGTTTTTTTCAAATAAAAAAAGCCTGATACAATCGGCTTTCTCGAAACATTTATTTTTTAAAATTTAGATAATTGGTTGCCGGTGTGGAAAATGATAGTTTTGTAGAATAATGGTTCTTTTTATAGTATTTTTCAACAATGTTATATCCGGCAGCATAACCGAGTAAAGGAGGGACTCTTCCACCACCATATAATAAGGCATCATGATCTCTTTCATTTTTTTTAATATCTAATTGTTCTTCCAAAAATCTTTCCCAGAAAAGATTGATTTCCCGCTCCGAATACATATGGCACCAGTTGGCCAAATACTCTTCTCCACAAGTAGATAGAACGGCATACTCTGCAAGACCCTCGATTATTATGGAATCCAGTAATGTATATTCCCCCAACTTCTTATTGATTCCTGTTAAACGGCAAACATGATGGTATTCATGGACAAAAAGTGCTTCAATTTCTTTCTGATCTTCATAATCAGACAGGAACAGGAACATTTTATCCGGAAAGGATACCCCTGATTTATTGCGGTCATCCTGTCTAAACAAAAAACCTCCTGAAGATTGTAGTGGAAATAGAAAAATCGGAATGTCCGGTCCAGACCATTTAGATTTATATTTCTGCAATAAACGCCCTACTTGTTCCCACGCTTTATAATCTACCATTCTCTGGTAATTCCTTTTTGTGGACCAGGATGGTCGGTACATACCGAAGTTCATTAGCTGATTATAAATGTTTTTTGCACTTTGTCCTTTAAAATTGGGAAGAAGTCGTTCGCAAATTTTTACAGGACGATCAAAGTCAAGTTTTAGCCATTCGTCTGTTCGGATAATCCCCATTCTTGCACCCCGTTCTTTGTTACTATTGATTATTTTATGAAGTTACGGAACCGATGTTACCGAAAGAGGGTATAAAAAAATAGACCAGAAAGGTCTATTTTTTTAAAAATTATTGGTATTTCTTAAAAAGAATAGTGGCATTATGACCGCCAAATCCTAATGAATTGCTCATTACTACATTTATTTCTCTTTGTCTTGCTTCATTTGGCACATAGTCCAAATCACATTCCGGATCTGGTGTTTCGTAATTCATAGTTGGAGGCAGGATACTGTCTCGAATAGCTAGAACGGAGAATATAGCCTCGACACCCCCGGCAGCTCCTAATAAATGACCTGTCATTGATTTAGTCGAGCTCATTGCCAATTTATAAGCATGCTCACCAAAGACTTCCTTTACCGCTAGTGTTTCAAACTTATCATTATATTCTGTGCTGGTACCGTGGGCATTGACATAATCAATATCTTCCGGTTTTAAGCCCGCATCATGAATCGCCATTTTCATTGCCCTTGCCCCACCTTCACCGCCTGGGGCTGGAGCTGTAATATGGTAGGCATCACCAGTTGCTCCATATCCAACAATTTCAGCATAGATTTTTGCACCACGCGCAAGTGCGTGTTCTAATTCTTCTAGTACCACAATCCCAGCACCTTCACCAATGACAAATCCATCACGATTTTTATCAAACGGTCTGCTTGCTGTTTTCGGATCTGGATTGGATGAAAGAGCTGTATTGGCACAAAATCCTGCGACTGCCATTTTTGTAATAGGAGCTTCTGTTCCTCCGGTTACCATTGCATCGGCATCACCGCGTTGAATGACCTTAAAAGCATCTCCAATAGAGTTTGTACCTGTGGCACATGCAGTAACAGTACATGAATTAAATCCTCTTGCACCGAGCGTAATGGAGACCTGACCTGTTGCCATATCCGGAATCATCATTGGAACAAAGAATGGGCTAACGCGGCGATAACCACGTTTTAGGAATACCTCATATTGCTGCTCAAAGGTTTCCATTCCGCCAATTCCGGAACCGATCCATACTCCGACACGATGAGAATTTTCTTCGTTAATAGTAAGATTCGCATCCTTTACAGCCATTAAGGCGCCTGCAACGGCATATTGGGTAAAACGATCCATTTTTCTTGCATCTTTTTTATCAATAAATAATTCAGGATTAAAATCTTTTACTTCAGCAGCAACTTTTGCTGAATATTCATCTGCATTCAATCTAGTAAGAGGGCCAACTCCGGATTTTCCTTCCAAGATCCCTTTCCAAGTTGTATCGACATCGTTACCAAGTGGAGTCACCGCTCCAAGGCCTGTAACAACTACTCTCCGCTTTTCCATTTTTACATCTCCTTTATATACCTTTTCCTATAACCTCATAACAAGTATTTCAAAATTTCTTTAATTAAGGATTATTTTCCCCAACGAATAGCGATGGCTCCCCAGGTTAACCCTCCGCCAAATCCCACCATTACAATTAGATCATCATCTTTAATTTTTCCTGCTTCCAATTCTTCTACAATCGAAATGGGAATCGACGCTGCTGAAGTATTACCGTATTTATTTACGGTTTTTGACATTTTTTCTTCTGGCAGCTCTAATCTCTGTCTGGAGGCCTCCATTATGCGGATATTCGCCTGGTGAGGAATCAGAAAATCAACATCTTCCTTTTTTAAACCAGCTTTTTCGAGTACGTTTATACAGCTTTCCCCCATTTGTCTAACCGCAAACTTAAATACTTCACGACCATTCATAATGATATATTCGTCCTGGTAAAGATGTTTACCGCCAGTACCATCTGCACCCAGCTCAAAAGAAAGGATTCCTCTATCTCCAGACACCGGGCCTATGACTACTGCTCCCGCACCATCTCCAAATAATACAGCTGTATTACGATCGTTCCAATCAGTAATTTTTGAAAGCTTTTCAACTCCCACAACTAGGACGTTTTTATAAACTTGAGACTCAATAAATTGTTTTGCCGTTACAATTCCATACATAAAACCCGCACATGCGGCACTAATATCCATTGCAGCAGCTTTTTTTGCACCCAAACGTTCCTGGATTCGGCAAGCAACCGATGGGAATGGCGAATCTGGAGTTATAGTGGCCACTAGGATTAAGTCAATCTCTTCAGAAGTAACACCAGCATCTTCCATAGCCTTTTGGGCAGCGAAAAATGCCATATCAGATGTATCCACATCATCTGCAGCTATTCTTCGTTCCTCAATGCCAGTTCTAGTACGGATCCATTCATCAGATGTATCCACCATTTTTTCCAAATCTAAATTCGTGAGCACTTTTTCTGGTAAATACCTTCCAATCCCAACAATACCAGCTCTCATCGTAACATCTCCTTTAAATTCATCCAAGCAATTCAATTTTATATCAATTATTATGACTTGGTACTAATTTTATCAAACATAACCTTATTTAAGCAATAGGTTTATTCTGTTATCTACTCCGCTAATGAACATACCCTTTTTTATAATGGCTCATATTCTAAAAATAATAGATTTTTTTCGAAAGGAGGATGGACTTAATGGATCATAATGAGTGGGAAGAACTGAAGACAATCGAAAATGTAATCGATCAGGAGAAGCTTGAATCTAACAAGGCTTCACAAGACACTTGGAGCCAAGACCCATTCACGGCACTCATGTTCGGCTCACCGACCACCATTCGTCAAACTGGAACTTACTCTCCCAATCAACAACAGGAAACTATTAAAGACAGTCATAATTATATTGACTTAGATGAACTTATGGTGCATATTGATACCCTATATTCTTCTTATCAAGAATTAAAGCCTATATTTCAAAAAATTTATCCTTTTATTGAACAATTTTTGAAAAAAAAATAGCTGCCCTTATGGCAGCTGTTTCATTTACTTCTATGTATATCTATTTTGGTAGTTCACCAGTTTCTTTATAATTATTAATTGCTTTATTCATTTTTTGGATAAACGCTTTACTTACTAACGGGCTGTATTTCCCTAATGAAATGACATCATCTTGAAAGTCATATGAAAGGTTACCGGATTTCAATTTTCCGTCATTAAACTGGTCAGCCACTTTTTCATATAATTTGTCAACCTGTTGAATCGTACTCGTAAGTACCGTCGATTCACCCAAATCGGACTGATCAGATACAAAACCGATAACATATAGTCCGCGTTCTTTCACATTCTCAATAACTGGTACATTGAATCCGTCACCAGCAGGATAAATGACATCAACACCTTGATCCATCATTTGGTTAACTAACTGGACAGCCTTTTGGTCATCATCCCAATTTCCCACGTATTCAATATTCACTTTACTATTTTTATTTTCAGCCATTGCTCCTTGATAAAAACCTTCGATTTCAGGTTGCCATTCATAAGCACCCAGAACGCCGACCTTTTTTGTTTTTGACATATGAGCTGCAACCATCCCCCCAAAAAAACCCATTGCATGAGCTTTAAAGCTTAGGCTGGTGGTATTGCTATTCTTGGCATCTCCATTAAAACTGACGAAGCGGATGTTCGGATATTCTTTTGAAATATTATTGAAGTATTCCGCATACTCTGAACCGTGCCCAAAAATGAGATTAACACCCTTTTGGTCAAATTCTTTTACGGCACGCTCTACCACTGATTGAGAGTTCATCCCTTCCTTATAATAGACATCAACTTTTAATTTTGATTGTATCTTTAACAGGCCCTTAAAGCCCTTTGTACCCCATACCTGGTCATTAATCGTTTCAGGGACCAGTAATCCTACTTTTTGCAGCTTACCTGGCGATTTTGTTCCCTCGCATGCTGCAAGTAAAAATAGGCATAAAAGTATAATGGAGAAACGTTTTAGCATCTAATGCAACTCCTTCGTGCGGCAGCAGCTATTTCGATAACACGTTTCTTGTGTTTTTAGACAGCATACCTATGACAGTTCAACATTCCATTTTTCACTTATATTCTAACCTTTAGATAAAAAAATGAAAAGTTTAATTACCACCTTTTTCTGTTTCACTATTGATCATGCTTGATTGATCCAGCCATCTTTCGTGTTCTATTTGGATTGAGAGAGATTCTGAGATCGATGAAAGCCTTTTTACAGAAACAGTGGTGAAATCGCCATTCACCTTTATGTTCCTCAAACTCTTTTGATGGTTGAACGATTCACCTGCTTGTAAAAACCGTGCACATTCTTCCCAATAATGTTCCTTGCCGCTTTCCAATTGAAAATTCCCTGAGTTCCCGTTTTCAATCAGTTCCATCAAAGTCTCCACAGCGTCATCCACAAAAATAATATCTTTCGTCCACTCTCTTGTTGACTTCATCTTATTCATACTTTTACCAAATTTGGAGCGAATCACTTGCTGAAATAAAAATGTGGAAGGCTGCCAGGTTCCATATAATGAAGGTAAATGAAATAGTTGAGCATTCGTGCTAGGATTTCTGAAACTTTCTATTAGATGGCCATTTACACCAATTTCTTGCATTTGCATAGGCATTGGCAAAAATAGGACCAAATTTAACTGTTCTTGATGTTCGATATACTCCATAATAGGTTTTATTATTTTATTATCAGCTAAAAGGGCTTCTCGATGAAGCATGTAAAAATCATAATAGGAAATCATGAGGGTTATCTTTGTTGTTTTATCAGAGGCATGACCAAGGTTAAATATTGACTGTTCATGGAAATTAGCATTTCTGCCAACTTCCATTCTTTTTTCATCCAAAAAAGGGATCTTATCCATTTCATTTAACAAGATCCCTGTCACTTCAATTCCTTTATTTAATAAAGTGTTACAAACATGAAAGCCCAAAAAATGATATGCACCTATCACAATGGCCTTGTCCATACACGCTTCCTCCCCAACCATAATCTTTACTGAATCCTATGCGATTGAATAAAGAATTATATCTTTGGAGAGGTTCCGATTATAGAATGGCTTCATACTGTCTGTAGAATTTTTTGCAGATGGATCCAAGCTGTTGTTTTTTTTCCGGGACAATAAAAGTGGGGGATATGTTTGAGTTTTGCAAGAAATACTTATATTGCTTTGATTGATTATACGATTTTGCACCTGAAAGGATATGAATGATTTTAACTGGGATTTCAGTGTCAAGCTGTTCCGTATCATCCAAAGCTGAAATGGTGTTTTCAAGAGATTGCTGTTCCAGCTTATAGGCAGCGGTTAATTCTCTCATTAATTTTTTATAAAAAAATTTATGCTCTTTTTCCTGTTCCAAGTGAAATTTTAATGAAAGAATAGGGTTTATTAGAATAACCGATCGAATTTGTTCTTTCATTTTTTCCATTAATTTAACAGCCACTAAACTCCCCATACCCTCTGCCAATATATGAATTTTATGATTAATAATTTCATGTCTAATAACATATTGGTATAATCTCTGAGCCAGTTCGACAGCGTTCTCGCTCCCCCAATTTCGCCCATAAAGATTTGAGGAAAAAATGGTGTATCCCTGTTCTTTTAACTTATCAACGATCGCCAGCTTTCCCTCATTTTGAGTCCAAAAACACTTATTTTCTTCCACGAAATGCCTTTCATCGCCGATTATTAAGACCCCGAATCCAGTTGGCTTTTCAGGGTAATAGACAATATTCCACTCAGTATCAATTTGAAAACTGCGGCTCTCCATAGGTAAATCTCCTTTTACATATTTCCTCAGAATATTGTATGTTTCTTCACACAGGATGAAAGGGGCTTTGCCTATTTTTAATCATATTAAATTCATGAGAATGGGTCAGTTTTACATTTAAATATTTATTATTTTTAACTAATATGATAATATTAAAAAGGATTAAAATAGGCAGGTGAAAATGAATGCGTTATTTTTGGACATTTTTTTGGACTTTTCTATTATCGGAAATGCTTACATACGTAGTTAGTTCTATGAGTGGGGTTGAATTTAATTACCAATTAGGAGCAGTTATAGCGGTTGTCATTACTGTTCTGATTTTTGTTCTATCTGCGGTAATTCCAAATGAGCCTGTAGAGAAACATTAATTATTAAGGTATTGGTTTTGAAAGGTCTTCCAACAAAATTGGAAGACCTTTTTTTTCGCCTTATATTTAACTCTCCAATTGATGAGTTTTCTATTATTATATTACAGTATATGAATGGTTACTTCATGATTTTGCATTGTAATTTCGACAGTGGAGCCATCATGGA
This sequence comes from Bacillus sp. JJ1764, assembly GCF_036962145.1. Taxonomy (NCBI): domain Bacteria; kingdom Bacillati; phylum Bacillota; class Bacilli; order Caryophanales; family Bacillaceae; genus Bacillus; species Bacillus sp. JJ1764. The sequence continues at coordinate 15,316 of NZ_JBALNY010000208.1, forward strand.
TATTACCTGCAATAATTTCTCTGGCCAACTTGGTTTCAATGGTCCTCTGAATGTAACGCTTAAGAGGTCTTGCTCCATAATTCGGATCAAACCCGTTAATGGCGATAAATTCCTTAGCATCCTCACCAATTCTGAAATGGATTTGTTGTTCCTTTAATCTCTTTTCCAATTCATGAAGCATCTTTACAACAATTTCTTTAATCTCTTGTAAAGATAATGGTTTAAATATAATGGTTTCATCAATTCGATTAAGAAACTCTGGTCTGAAATGGCTTCTTAATTGACTCATTACCCGGTCTCTTGCAAGATTAGAAATTTCTACTTCATTTTCGGTTCCTTCTAATAAATACTGAGAGCCAATATTTGAGGTCATAATCACTACAGTATTTTTAAAGTCAACTATGCGACCCTGTGAATCCGTAATTCTCCCATCATCGAGTACTTGTAACAGTATATTAAATACTTCAGGATGTGCCTTCTCGATTTCATCCATTAAAATGACGGAGTACGGTCTTCTTCGGACAGCTTCAGTCAACTGACCGCCTTCCTCATAGCCAACATAGCCCGGAGGTGCCCCAATCAATCGTGATACTGAATGCTTTTCCATATATTCGGACATATCGATCCTGATTATATGTTCTTCGCTGTCAAATAGAGACTCTGCTAAAGCCTTTGCCAATTCCGTTTTCCCTACCCCTGTTGGCCCTAAAAATAAGAATGAGCCAATTGGCCGGTTAGGGTCCTTGATGCCTGCCCTGGCACGAAGAACAGCATCTGTTACTAAGTTCACTGCTTCATTTTGCCCGATTACACGTTGATGAAGAATGGATTCAAGCCTTAATAATTTTTCTCTTTCTCCCTCTACTAATTTTGTCAGCGGGATCCCAGTCCAACGAGAAACAATATTGGAAATTTCATCACCTGTTACTTCTTCGCGAAGCAGGCGATCCTCTTTATCAGTTTTACTCTCAAGGTCTTTTAGTTCTTTCTCTGCAGCTGGAATAAGTCCATGACGAAGCTCAGCAGCCCGGTTTAAATCATATTTATCTTCCGCCTGTTGTAAATCACGACGGAGTTTTTCGATTTGTTCCCGTTTTTCCTGTAATGATTGAATGGATTGTTTTTCTTCCAACCATTTTGCTTTCATCGAATTCGCCTGATCTTTTAAATTGGCTAATTCCTTTAATAAGGATTCCAGTCTCGCTTTACTAGCTTCATCTTGTTCCTTTCGTAAAGCGGCCTCCTCAATTTCTAGCTGCATCACTCTTCGTGTAACTTCATCCAATTCCGTTGGCATTGAATCAATTTCGGTACGAATCATGGCACATGCTTCATCAACCAAATCAATCGCTTTATCGGGGAGAAAACGGTCCGTTATATATCGATCTGATAAAGTCGCAGCTGCCACTAAAGCATGGTCATGAATTTTTACGCCATGATGGACTTCAAATCGTTCCTTTAAGCCTCTTAGAATCGAAATTGTGTCCTCTACTGTAGGCTCTTGAACAAGTACTTGTTGAAACCTCCGCTCCAAAGCAGGATCCTTTTCAATATATTTTCGATGTTCATCTAAAGTAGTTGCTCCGATACAATGGAGCTCCCCTCTTGCCAGCATTGGCTTTAACATGTTCCCGGCATCCATTGCACCTTCTGTTCTTCCTGCCCCAACTATGGTGTGAATCTCATCTATAAATAAGAGGATCTGCCCCTCACTTTTTTTGATTTCGTTAAGAACAGCTTTTAACCTTTCCTCAAATTCCCCTCTAAATTTAGCTCCGGCAATCAATGAGCTCATATCTAAAGCAAAGATGGTTTTATCTTTTAACCCTTCAGGTACATCTTTTCTAACAATCCGCTGTGCCAATCCTTCTACAATGGCGGTTTTCCCTACCCCAGGCTCACCAATTAGGACCGGATTATTTTTGGTTTTGCGCGAGAGAATTCGAATGACATTGCGTATTTCTGCATCACGCCCTATTACAGGATCTATTTTTCCAGACTTAACCTCTGCAACCAAATCCCGGCCATACTTTTTAAGAGCCTCATAGCCTGATTCAGGATTTTGTGATGTCACCCTTTGATTCCCCCTAATTTCTTTTATGGCTTTTAAAAGATCGTCTGGTTTTTTGCCAAAGGTTTGAATCATACTTCTCATGACTGACTCTTTAGCATTAACTGCTGCTAAAAGAACGTGCTCAACTGAAATATACTCATCAGCAAAGGACTTAGCAACTTCCTCAGCCTCCACTAATAATTTTTGCAATTTCCCAGTAATATAAAGTTTCCCTTGTTCTACACCTGCCCCGGAAACTTGCGGTTTTTTGAGAAGAGCCTCTGTCAGCATTTTTACAACTTGTTTTCCCGGGATCCCCGCCCGTTCTAAAATAGACGCAATAAGACTATCCTCTTGATCCATTAAAGAGAGAAATAAATGAGCCTCATCTATTTCTTGATGATTATGTTTAATGGCAATAGACTGGGCATTCATTATTCCATTTTGCAGCTTTTCCGTCATCCGATTTAGATCCATTAGATCATCACTCCCATATTATTTGACCTTTTTTGACCTTTGTTTTTATTATAAAACATGTATTTCGAATTGTAAAATTTATAAAAGCCATCCTGATATTGGATGGCTTAGTTGAATATTTATGGTTTACGCTGATAGGTCCACACACGATCATCATTAGAGGTTTCAGGAAATCTGTCTCCCGCTTTCAGTTTTAATTTTTTAGGGTTATTGACGTTGCTTCCTGTATCTCCAACTTCAATATATATACCGTTATTAGGAGCCTTTTGCCCCGACCTAAACTGGCGATTTTGACCCATATTCTTCCCTCCTTAGCTTTACACCTTTATTATTACCTTTTACAGTAACCCCATTATAGGAATTTATTTGTATTTTTCTATTCGACATATTTCCCGAGAAATAGGTATAATAAATTATGAAGATTATATGAACTTATAACACATTTATTGCGATTTAAACCTAGTAAACAATATAATTATAGTAATATCCTGTAAATTCAGTTGTAACTGGTATTACCTTTAAAGGTGGTTTTATGATGTATTCAGTAAAAGAAATACCAGCAACTTTAACACATATTTTTGAATCAGCTCAATATGTCCGGAAGATGGAAAAAGGGGACTTTTTATTTCAAGAAGGTATGCAGGCAAACGAAATGTACGTTATAAAAAGCGGCATCCTACAACTCAGTAAAATTATCCCCGATGGTAGAGAGCTTACCTTAAGAATGTGCACTAAAGGTGATTTTGTTGGTGAATTGAATTTATTTTCCCCTGCATCGAAATATTTATTAAGTGCCCGCGTCATAGGTAGTGGTGAAGTGGCAGTCATCATGAAAGAAGATTTAGAAGAGAAACTATCTATGGACTTACCTACAGCATTTGAATTCATCAAGTGGATGAGCCAGCAATACAGAAAAACACAAACAAAGTTTCGCGATCTTGTCCTGCATGGAAAAAAAGGAGCCCTGTACTCCACGCTAATTAGGATCAGTAATAGTTATGGTGTTAAAACAAACAAAGGCATTTTAATTGAATTGCCCTTAACCAATCAAGAATTGGCGAATTTTTGTGGAACCTCCCGTGAAGTCGTGAACCGATTATTGAGCGAGCTAAGGAAAGAAGAGATTATTTCCATTGATAAAGGATCGATTACGATTCATGATATCGATTACTTAAGAACAGAAATTGATTGTGAAGATTGTCCTGTTGAAATCTGCAGGGTTGATTAAATGTAAACAAAAAAATCGGTGGCCTCACCGATTTTTTTGTTTACGAATATTTTCAGAAATGCTTGTTTGCAAAAAATCAATCGTCCAATTTATAACAGCTTCGTCATGTAT
>NZ_JBALNY010000209.1:0-12992 GCF_036962145.1 Bacillus sp. JJ1764
TTTTTTTATTAAAAAAATTTACGATCAGTCAAGACTTTGTCTAAATCCCTCATCATTTATTTCGATTCCCTAAATTAATTAAAGTTCATTATAACCCGAAACCGGTAAGGGGTAAAGAATTAATGTGACATCAAAAGGAAATATTTTTAATGGTTCATTTTTGTAGTTATGAAATAATAGAATCGTGAAGATTATACTAGTAAAGATAACAAGACACATTCTGACAATACAAAAAACCGACTTTTTATTTAGTCGGTTTTTGCAGTGCTAAGAACAATTCATTTTAATGATAACAATTTTTCTGTGCTATGAATCCCTTTTATTGTTCAATCAGGTTAGTTATCGATACATTTTGTTTGTTATTCGGTTCATCTAGTGGATGAATGGTAGCCAAACCTCTTTCCTGATCAACATGTTCAATATAGATTTGTCTTCCATTACAGATTACATTTGCCATTGTATTGGAATTGCAAATTTCTTGAGCTCGTTGGGCATCCATGGATCAAGACCTCCTTTCTCAAAACAACAATTTAAGTATTTGTATAAATTGAAGCAATATACATTGTTTAATGTAAAGAAGTTATAGTCCGCCATAAATATGGTTGGGTTGTAAAAAAAAACCATATGGAAAGAAGAATCTATCCAAATGGTTTATATTTTTTTCATTTTATAGAAATTTATCTAACCAATAATGCTGGTTACATTCTTTTCTTGTAATAAAGAATTTTTTAAGACATTCAAGGAAGTTTCTATTCGAATTTTCACTTCTTCATCCAAATCATATTGATTATTTCCTATTTTTTTAATTTGACGATCCAAAATATAAGCTCCCTTTAAAATATGAGTGGCTCCAAGAGCAGCTAAGACAGGTTTTAATGCATAATCAATCATTAACAAATGTCCAAATGTACCTCCAACAGCAATCGGTAAAACAGTCTTGCCCTCAAGGCCATTTTGCGGCAGCAAATCAAGGTAGGTTTTTAAAACTCCTGAAAAAGATGCTTTGTACACAGGCGTCAAAATAACAATGGTGTTGGAGTCCTCTACCTTTTTATTAGCCCTTACAATCTCTTCACTATCAAACTTCCCTTGAATTAAATCCTTAGGAGGAAGATTTCGAACATGAATGATTTCTGAATCGAGCTTCACCTCATGAAAATACTTGGTCACTTCATCTAATACCCCATTTAATCTCGTTTGTTCAGAAGGGCTTCCAGAGATAATCGTTATTTTACTCATTTTTTTAACTCCTCTCCATTCAAATATTCACATAGGAATACTTGATTTTATGGTTATTTTTTTATCGTTTCAAGAAGTGTATTGATCGGCCTCTTTAATCCGAGATTCTCCGTTAATGTGCTGCCAGTATATTCATTGCACCGTTTGGCCAAGAACCTTTTCATTGTTTCTTCTCACTCCATAGGTATCCCCAAAACTTCATTCCATTCCCATCCTTTTCTTTAGGTTGATCCCCTATCAGCCAATCGGAAAATAAAAAAACCAGAGACTTCTCTTTTGAAAGAATCGTCTCCGGTTGTCCGGTAGATTGTATTAATTTCCAATTGGATTACTTGGTTTTTACTATCCTATCAGGTAAAAATTCATTCGTCAACACAAAATTTAACTTTTCCTAAAATTCAAATTAAGAAGAGTTGAATTTTAATTTATTCATGTAAAGATTGAAGACCCGTTTTTTTAATTATGTATGTTGAAAAAATTCTTTGTGATCTTCTACATACTCTCTAAAAAGGATTGGATCACGGTTTAGTATTCTTTTTGCATCATCTGTAATGTGGCCAGCCGTTCCCAACTTTGTCATAACATATAACATCGTCATGACATTAGCAAATCCCTTGGGTGTCCCTCTTTTCATGATAGTCCTTCTAAATTCCAGTATACCTGGGTTGGAATAGGTAATGGTTCGGTTTAACACCTTTGACATCGTTTCGGCCACTTCATAATAGGTGATGGCTTCACTGCCAGTCAGCGTATATTTTTTATTTAGATGTTCTTCATTCATTAAGCAAATAGCTGCAATTTCTCCAATATCTCTAGTGTCGATAAAACTAGTTTTTGCATTCCCAACTGGCATAAACAGTTCATTACGAATGAGGATATCGTCACGGTGAGTGGTATTGAGATTTTGCATAAAGAAGCTTGGTCTCAAGAAAGTATATTGAAAGTCCAGCTTAAGGATTAAGTCTTCAATTTTCCTGTGCGGAACAACCGGATTTTTCTCTACACCCAGAAGGGAAACAAAAACGATTTGTTCCACAGCCGCGCTCTTAGCCTCTTTTAAAAAAGGAAGAATGTCTTTCTTCGGATTTGCTAATTTCGGCGGGCGCATAAGAAACACCTTGTTTACACCTTCTAAAGCTTCCCGATAAGTTTCTTGCCTTAAAAAATCAAATACGACAAGTTCAACAGGAAGAGTAGAATAAAATTTCTTCCCTCTTTCTATATTGGTAACAGCCGCACGGGTCGGAACTCCCTCCTCCATCAATTTTTCGACGACGTACTGACCAATATTACCGGTTGACCCTGTTACTAATACCTTTGTCATCGTGTTCACTCCCCAGTAAAGGTTCTATCCAATTTTGTTAACAGCTGCAAAAATACATCTCTTTCTTCAATAGAGAAACGTTTTAATGAGGCTTCCATAACACCATTGCTCACCATTTCTAATTTTGGAATCAATTCTTTTGCCTTAGAAGTTAAAAATAAAATAGAAGATCTTTTGTCATTTGGATGTTTTTCTTTTACCATCATCCCTTTTTCGCAAAGACGATTCACGATTCCAGACATGGTAGGCTTATCAAAATCTAGCATGGAAGCTATTTCGACAGCCGTTCTTAGATGTATGGAAGAAGAATCCCCCTCGAGCATTTCTAGCCTTTTTAATACGGCCCATTGTGAGGCGGTCAAATCATATATTGCTAATTCCTTGGTTAAGGTGTATCTCAGTTCCTTAGAAACTTTCATGATTAAATACCCGATATTGTTCATCATTTCATGCTCCTTACATATAGTTAGTGTACTAACTATATTGGGTATGGTCAACCAGTTTTCTTCTATAAATTCGCTCATTGACCAATTTGTAACAACATCTCCTTTTTTACCCTGTCCATTTGCACCTCCCGCTCCTAAATAGATGGTGAAAGGGTGGTGCATTTTTATGAATCTTAAATCGGGCATGATACAAGGGTTTGAACAGTTTTCACAGTTCCATAGTTTGAAGGAATTCAATACTCATTTGGAAATGTGGCTGTCTGATTATAAGAAGGAATTTTCAAAAGGAGAATTGGTGGGGCTAAAACGATTAGCCCGTTACACGGCAAAGGTTCCTGGAGTTTCCAACGCAAAAATCGGTACTGTTTTAAAAGCGATCCACGAAGAATATCATGACAATGGAATCTCTCGTTCTACGTTTAAACGCATGATCATCAAAGCAAAAACAATCGGCATCTTGACAGTCTATGAAACGGAACGTAAAAATGGCTCCCAATCGAGCAACCTGTATATATTTAATCGTTATCCAACAAATGAACCACCCAAGGACGATCAAATGAACCACCATAAAGAAACTATTGGTCTTACTAAAACCAATAAACAATATATAAATAATCGTAAGGACGATCATATCAACCAAATTCAGCAGCTAGCGATTTTGACAAAGGAGGTCGATATCAATCACACGTTTGTAGGCGATCATGTACCGCAATCCTTTGTTGATCAAATCAAATACTTCTATTCTGACGTGAAAACAATTGAGGAGTATTGGCGGATGGTGTACATTGCCGCATGGCGGAATAATTGTGAAGAAAGGCTCGATTGGATGGTGGAAACGGCCAACCAAGCCTTTAGACTGTTGATTAGAAAAATAAAGCTGACACGCGGCGTAAAAAATCCGATTGCCTATTTTTATAAAATCGTCCTTGAAAAATTATGTATTCTCTATTACCAGGAGATTGATGAGATGTTTGAAAATGGTGAACTCAACTAAGATTAAAATAAAGACCTTCAATAGGTTTGGAGGTCTTCTCAAATCATTATGTTACAGTTATGAAAAATGTTTTTATGAAAATTGCACATCTTCAGAGGGAGTGACGGTGATATGATGATGAATGGTTTTTACGGTATAAAGGTTGTGGTTATGATGTTTGATGATGAGTTCCGCTGGAATAGCTCCATCTGCCGTCGTATGACCGTCAGATACTAATGTCACGTCAAAGCCTAACGTAACGGCACTACGGCAAGTGGTATCAACACAATATTCAGTTCGTACACCTACTACAACTAAATGATTGATTTCCCTGGCTTTCAATTCCTGTTGTAAGGTCGTTTCATAGAAGGCATCCGTACCGGATTTAGGAATAATGGTGTCACCTGGCTTGGGTTGGATCCCCTCAACAAATTGCCAAAATCGCGTGCCTCTTTGCAAAAATCCACCCGGCTGTTCCTCATGTTGAATGAAAAAGACAGGAATCTTCTCTTTTTCTGCTCTACCAATTAGTTTTAACATGACAGATAGTGTTTCTTCTTTCTGGTATGTCCCATATAACGGACCTACTTGAGGATCAATTACCAACAAAGCAGATTTCTTTTCACTCATTACTCAACACTCCAATGTAAAATATTAGGTTACCATTCTTTTATACATTTTTAAGTGTATGAAATAAACATCATCATCATGATTTAGTTGGCAAAGGTTATGATGTATTCACCAACAATTCTTTTTAGAGTGTGTCAAATAATAAAAAACAATATTTAAACCTAAAGGGTTCCGTTATGAGGTGCAAAAAGGTTTTTAACACCGAAAAAAACAAGCCAAATAGTGATTAAATGAACAACAAAACGGCAGCCAATTAGCTGCAGTTTTAACATTTTCATTAGTAAGAACCAACAAAGTACCAATTTTTGTCCATTTTAAATATTTCTTTAAAATCACCATCAAACGCTTTTTTAGAGGGCTTTTGGTCTTTAGGTATATATACGAACCCTGAAAAGTTATCCATTATTCCACGATAGGTAAAAAAGAGAATGTTATACCCATCGCCAGATTTCTCCACCACTATTTCACCGCCACCACTAGAAAGATGTTCATATTTCTTGGGTAAATGAATGAGTGAAGAGTTATGAGAAACATTTGGTTTGAGTTCTCCGTTTTCAACCATTTTCGCTACTTGTTCTCGCTCCGATTTGTTCATTGTGAAATCAATATCCAATATGATTTGATTAAACGGAACGAAAAATAGTAATAGGATTGTGATAACTTGTATGACAATTGGCTTCCAATCTTTATTTTTAATTAAGGTTATTATTGCTCTTATTGAAATGAAAATAAAAAATCCAAACACTAATAAGAGAACGGGCAACATTAGAAATTCTGTTATAATATCGATTATTTTCCATTGAAAAAACATATACAGAATGACAATTACACTGCTGATTATAGATAATTGTAACAATTTGTTTCTTTTCATTTCTTCACCAACCCCTGATTATGCTCATCTTATACGGTAATATCTTTTAAAGTAAATACCTTTTAGTTAAACCTAACAGTGAGGTTGGAGTCCTAAACCAAATTTACAAGCGATTTAGTATTAAAATTAACAGTCATTTTAGCACAGTAATTTAAATATTACAACTATTGTCACGCCTACAAATTGAATGCTAATTACAGTGCTAATTTGTACGCGAAACCATCATAAACCTTGATAAAACAACAAAAACAGGAGAGTGAAATTCTTGCAATTTCACTCTCTAAATGTACTGCTAATTATATTGTTTGCACCTTGGAACGGAACCAGTTAATTTAAACCCAACCTTTTTAAACTAACAGCAATAATCATAGGGATGAAGGGGTAGATCAGCAGGACAGATCCATTTCGTTTGAAACGATGGATCTGTCCAATGCCATACTCCAAGTGCTGCTGCACATGCATCGATTGTATGGCTTTCTTCCTGAATTTCATCAGGAAGGTTGGTCAATTTCTGCTCTCCAAACCAACTTTTAATGAAAGTTCTGGCGGACAAATTTTGTTTGTAGGTCAAGAAATACTCCAAATCGTGAGGAGAAATTCTAGAACCCATTACAGCACCCGGGTGCACTTCCGCAATCGAAATGGGATATGAACTTTTCAGATTCCCTATTTCCCTGCTGAGCTTAATCCCCCTTAATGTAAGGTATACCATTTTATTCAAAGTCGGTGGCATAATGGATCCAGATTTCATCCCTAATGAAATAATGTATTTCCGTAATTGTTGATCGCCTGGCCTGTCTCCTCCTCCATCCTGGTAGGATAATGGTGCATCCATGCCAATAACCACCTCATCACATTGACTCTGATCAGAAATTTCGTTTAAAATCTCCAAGTCACTGACATTTCTCAAGAGCTTTTTAAATCTCAGCTCTTCATCAACTTTTTCAAATACTGCCACCACAGTATCTTTATGATTACTTGGGCCCGATAAATCAATGCCGATGACGATCATAACGGTTCCTCGCTATTCGAATAATTATAATTCTAAAGAAAGTATAAGATGAAGAAATTTTAACTTCCTTTAAGTACCCAAAATCAGTGAAAATGAATTAAGCTAGATAGAAGACCTTCATGCGGTTGTGAAGGCCTTTCTTAAAATGTTTCCATTATTGTATTTGTTCTAACTCTCTCTTCTTCAGATTTCTTTCAAAAAGAATTCGATCAAAATACTTCGTATATTCCGATTCCTCAGAATAGGAAAGACAAAGAAACTGCTTTGCGCGGGTCATACCTATATACAAGAGAGAAACTTCTCTTTCCTTATCATCTTCCAATGGAAACGGCATGGAATCCACATTGACAATAAACACTGCCTGAAAATCGAGTCCTTTGCTACTGTCAATTGTACTAATCTTTACTTTACCATCTTCCTTTTTAAAGGAACGTTTTGAGACATCGTTTTCAGTAATCCAGTAATATGGGATACTGGACTCTTTAAGTATACGTTGAATGATATCAACAATAGGGTATTTATGAGTCTTTTTTACACGGTAAAGAATTAACATTTCATCAAATGGAACTTTCCTCTCTTCATTCAACTTCTTAATTTGTCTTGATACAATGCGAATTTCATCAAAGAAGTTTGATGCTTTTAAGATCCCTGGTTCTGGACCTTTTCGTTTTGTACTTTGGGGCGCAATAATTTCTCCTTCAAGGTCTCGATTCACTACCTTATTTTTAAACATGGAATGTTCCCGGAAAAAGTCCCAGGCAAACTTCACTATTTGTGATGTATTTCGATAATTAATTGTTAAAACCTTTGATCTTCCCTGAAAACTTAATCCGGTATCCTGAAGATAGGAACGGTTTCTTTTATATATGGTTTGTGCCCGATCTTCCACTAATAATAATGATTTGGTATCTTCGTTTATTAGTGAACTAACTAATCGAAGCCAATCTGCTTCGAAGTCCTGCCCTTCATCAATCAATACGGCATCGTAGGTTGGTAGAATCGTCTCACCCTTTTCGATCTTTTCAATCATTTCTGGGAGTTGATACTCTTTTATTTTTAAATCATTTTTTAGCCATGAATGGAAGTTTCGAACTTTGATATTTTGGTTTTGAATCGATTTTGTAGCAGGATCATAATCAAATAGATCTTCTGGTTCATTCAACATTTGGATAATCATTTGCTGGATGGCATTGGCTAGTGAAATGTTATAGCAGAGAATTAATATCTTCCAATCGGGATTTTGCTTTAACAGCATTTTTGCCCGACTGGCCAAGATAATCGTTTTTCCACTGCCAGCAACACCACGAATTAACCTGTTTTTATCACCAATTTGCTTTGCCAAGTTTTCTTGGTGTAAGTCCATTGTTTTAATATCATGCAAGGACAACAATAACTGGTCTTGATAAGGAACAGGTGCTTTAAACTCAGCACTGATACGAACCTCCGGAAATAGATGATAACGGATAGCGTTAATATCATCCATTGAAAGTGGTTCTTTTAAACGGAAAGGAACCACAAACATATTTAGAATTTTTTCCATTAAGATCTCTTCACAAAATTCTTCTTTCTCCGGATCAATTTCATCCCTCGTTAAACAAAGATGAGGTTCAATGACTGAATAAAGTCCATTCTTGATGAAATCTTTGGTTAACATTCTAGTAAAAACAACACCATACCCATATGGAAACTTTAACTGGAACTTATATTTGCCATCTAATTGAACAAGATTTTTATCTTTTTTCAATACGTCAACTAAATGGAACGTATTGTCTCTTGCTTGTTTCATAGGACTTTTGATAACCGCTTGATCCCCTGAAGTAGTTACAATATGCCATTCATCGTGGTTGATTTGAAATAGAGTATTCTTCGTATAATCTTTTACCTCAAGAACCACAATCCCTAAATCAGGGCCGATAATCACAAAATCAGGTCGCTTCCCCTGAATCTCCGGTTCAAAATAAACAATATAATCATCAGGAAGATAGGTTTTGAGAGTACGAAAAAACAATCGCTCCCCAGTCGTCGCTGATGAACGAATCGTTTCAGGTATTGTAATTGCCATGACAACCGCTCCAAAAATTTCATTTTTCTCCATTATACAACAAATAGTGCCATTGACCTAAATTTTTACAGTAAATAAACCTATTTATTTTACAATTTTCTACTAAACCATGCAGAATTCACCAAAACCTATTGTGTTTTTTTAAAAATATTACAATAATAGAAACTGAGGAAATAATCCTGAATATATAGATTACCTATTGGAATTTTGCGAGGTGGAATCAATGATAAAAGGAATCCTTGATAAATTATTTAAACCGGAACAACATGCTCCAAAACCAGAGAGACAGCCAACCATAAGTCAAGCTGAAATTGAGGCACTAATAGAAGCAAAACTAAAAGTCCATACGGAATCTATTCAGAAAAATGCAGAAGAAAATAAAAGCCAACCACCAACTCAAGATGATTATAAATTAACAGCCAAACAAACAGATTATGCCCTATCATTAATTGCAAAGTTTAAGAACGAATTCGAACTTGCCATTGATCCTTCGGAGTTAACTGTTAAAGATTTAAATAGACTTATAGCCTATCAAAAATATAGAAATAAAGGCACGCTTGTTAATCTAGTAAAAAAAGGTGTGTTGAGGAAAAGGTAGTAAAAAATCCCCCGATTCTATTGAACCAGGGGATTTTTTAAAATGATAATGGAGACGATATTTAGGCCCAATGGGATGTACGATCGACTTATGATAGAATGGTGGTAAAAAGTAAGGTAGTTGATTCATGGAATGAATTCCTCCTATTTAAGAAGTGTAATTTTAAACAGAGACGATGTTCCTGCATTTACTGACTATCCATTTAATTTGCCAATTATAAGGACTCTAACTCAGCTAACATTCCATCCGAAGGTTACTTACCTGATTGGTGAAAATGGCATGGGGAAATCTACTTTATTGGAGGCGATTGCTGTTTCCTTAGGGTTTAATCCAGAGGGCGGGTCTTTTAACTTCAACTTTTCTACGTTTGATACTCACTCGGATTTGACCAATTTTATAAAACTAATCAAAGGTGTAGATAAGCCAAGGGACGGCTTCTTTTTACGAGCTGAAAGCTTTTATAATGTGGCTTCCAATATTGAGGAATTGGATCATGGTGGTGGTGCTCCGAAAATCATAAACTCTTATGGTGGACAATCGCTTCACAAACAATCACATGGAGAGGCGTTTTTTTCAACCTTTCTTCACCGTTTTGGAGGAAATGGAATTTATATACTGGATGAACCAGAAGCTGCTCTTTCCCCCTTGCGACAAATGTCCATGATCACCAGAATCCATGACCTAGTGAACCAACACTCCCAACTCATTATCGCTACCCATTCACCCATTATTATGTCGTATCCAGATTCTTTCATTTATGAATTAAGCGAAGAAGGAATACAAGAGAAAAAACTAGAAGAAACCCATCATTTTCAGATCATGAAACGTTTTCTAAATGACCCTAATAGAATGCTGCATCATCTTCTGGAATAAATATAGTTAAAAAAGGAAGCTTTAGTCCCTTTAGCTTCCTTTTTTGCTATAGTTTCAATTTAGAGGATTGATTTTAGCTTCTTCATATTAATGAGCAAAATATAGAAATCCAATCTTCCTTACAAGATAATTCTTTATAACACAGTTTAACAATTTACTTCCGTACCCCTTAACTACAAATTAACTTTTTAGGTTGGACTACTTAATTAGATCGAAAATATTTTTTGTTAACAATAACAAAGTTACGGCAATAAACAATGCACGAACATAACCACTTCCTCTTTTGATGGCAAATTTCGATCCACAGATAGCTCCAGTAACCCCTGCAAGTGCCATTGGTAATCCGTAAGCAAAGTTGACTTGCCCTAAGGATATAAACATCAACAAACCAGCAATATTACTGCCAAAGTTTAAAAACTTTGCGTTCCCTGCTGCCTTTATAAAATCAAAACCAACCATTAAAAAAGCAAATATTAAAAATGAACCGGTTCCAGGACCGAGGAATCCATCATAAAAACCAATAGCAAAAATAAACACTGTAAAAATAATGAAATGACGAATTGACATTTTTTTAGGGGTTGAATGACTGCCCCAATCTTTCTTGAAAACCGTATAAATGGCAACCGCTGCAAGCATAATTAACATTAATGGCTTCAGAACTTCTGGGTTCATCAAATGAACGGTCCAGGCTCCAAGCATCGAACCAAAAAATACGAGCGGGAGCAACTTGTATAAAGATGTTAAATCTAGTTTACCAGAGCGATAAAACATAAGCGTACTCGTTAAAGATCCCATTGTCCCGACTAATTTATTCGTAGCAACAGCTGTTGCAGGAGTCATCCCTGTAAATAATAAGGCAGGCAATGAAATCAACCCTCCACCCCCTACAACTGAATCGATAAATGAAGCTAAAAATCCAAATACAATTAAAATAATAAATAAAGATGGGTCAAAATCGAAATACATCTAATCTTCCTTTCATCTAGTTGAATTACAAACACCTATTAGTAAAAGAAACCAGTTGGTTATAATGGCAAACTCATAGAAACTGTTCTTATATTAAAGCCCATTTTTTCGTATAGTTTAATAGCTTGATTCCCTGCAAATGCACTAAGACGGACTTCAGAGTGTCCATCTTGTCTTAGATGATCAATGGCTGTTCTCATTAATTGTGTAGAAATTCCGTTTCCTCTATAATCCTCTCTAACAAATAGTTCATAAATAAATCTATTCATCTTATCAGTGAATTGGTCTTTACTTGCCCCTATAAGAATCCAGCCCATTAATTTATCGTTATCAGTTGCTATTAAATAATAGCTCCCCTTTTCCAGCAGTGGTTCAACAAGATGTTTGATTTTTTCATTTGTAGGTTTTACTTCACCTAATGTGCCATCAAATACAGCTAGGGGTGAAAGTAAAATAATATTTTTAAGTTCTGAATTATTAGGTTTCCTAATTTCCATTAATAAAAACAGTCCTTCAATATCGTTTTATTAAGTTTAGCATAATATTCCAGTAATCTTCCTCAAAAGTCTAAAAATTAAATTGGTGCCTTGTTCAAGTAACCTGCTCCGTTTGTTCAAAAAGAAAATGATACTATAAATGTCTCAGACGTGTTATATAATATAAATGTTCAATTGAATGTGCTGGAGGATACTATGGAACAGTTTACTTATCAAGTACCTGAAAAGGTACATGTTTCAACAATAATACAAATAATAAACGAACAAGGAGAAACTGTATTCGAAATAAGAAAACAACAACATAAATTCCTTGCCCGTATCGTCCACAACTCATTACGTGGTGGCATTCCCTATTGTTATAGAATTGCTAATGCTTTTGGGAAACCACTTTATACCATAGACTGCCTGATTCCAGGCTTTAGGTACAAATTGATTGACTATTTATCCTCACAAACCGTACAGATAGCTTCCAATAGAGTTCATCTAGATGAAAAGGCATATCGTTTTAGATTAAATAACCACGAATATCTTTTTGAAAAGATTATACGAGTGCTGGTTACTTAAAATGCGATAATAAACAAGTAGCCAGTGTTTCGATGCCTATTAAAACAAATATTTCGTTGTTCAATTTGATACTATTATAATAAAATCAACGACGCAGGAAGTCGCAGGTCTTGCTGCCGTTTTATATCATACGTTCTATTATTACGGTGCTTAAAGATAATGTACAAAAACCAAACTTTTTGTTCAACTAAACAACACCGTTCGTCTTAAATCCAACAGTACCTTCATTAGTACCACTCTCCACTTTTATCATCCACTATATATTTTACCATACATTTCCAAAGTCTTGATGCACTAAATTGCTTCGTCCGTGCAGCCATCATAACTTTACAAATATAGATAAAATTAGCCTATATACATTTTTTCTTGAGAGCGAATCATAATTATTAAGCTAAAACACACATCAATTAATTTCTAGAAACAGCAAAGTCAAGAGTCTGCCTGTTGAAAATGTACGTTTCAAACTGGAAAAAAGTGTCCCAATTTATCAAGCAAAAACTGAATCATCTCTTTCTATTGGTCACAACAAATCTCTAACATATTTCAAAATCATTTTTGCTTTCCCCTTTTTTCGAAAAAAAATAGACCTTGGAACCCAAGGTCTTACTAATTATAATGGTTCATATTTTCGAATGGAGTACTACTCTTTCCTTTTATATCAAAACTTTTATTTTATCAGCCCATACAATCTTAATTTCATACAGATCGAAGAGTAATAATCTTCCTAGTTATCCCAAAAAGTAATGGATAATAACACCAATTATCGGTAAAATTAACACATTAAATCTGGAGGTACTATATGTCAACCTTCGTTTTCGTCTTTATTCTTATTCTGATAGGTATTATTCATATTAATCGATATAACAAGTTGCCTCACCCTCTAATAACCTTTTTTATTGTATTTACAATGATGTGTATTATTTACGCATTACCAAGT
>NZ_JBALNY010000210.1:0-249 GCF_036962145.1 Bacillus sp. JJ1764
GTACAGGCGTAATGGACGCAGATTTTGAAAAAGCCGCCTTTGCTTTGGAGAAAAATCAAATTAGTGCCCCCGTTAAAACTTCATATGGCTACCATATTATTCAAGTACTGGATAAAAAGAAGAAACAATCATTTGATGAATTAAAGAAGACCCTTACAAATCAAGTGAAAGAATCAAAAATGACAGAAGATAAAATCCTCAAAGTTTTAAAATCTGAATTTAAGGATGCTAATGTGAGCATTTCAGATA
>NZ_JBALNY010000210.1:256-3327 GCF_036962145.1 Bacillus sp. JJ1764
GATTTGAAAAATGCAGTGAATTTCTCCAGTTCGAGCTCGCTTTCGCAATAAACAAAATGTTGGCCGGGGGATGATCCCCCAGCCAACATTTTTGTTATGGATTAAACACTTCATTTTCTGTCAGATAGCCATCTTTTATCACAGTATCACGAACATTTTCTTTTGTTACAGCAAGAGGGTCAAGCAAAATAGATGGAATATCCATTTTACCATTATTGATAGAAACATTAGTTTTGACGGTTTCCCCTTTAGCTGCCTTAATGGCAACTTCAGCTGATTTAGTAGCCAGTTGTTGAATGGATTTATAAATTGTCATGGTTTGTGTTCCAGCAATAACCCGGCGTACCCCTGCTAATTCAGCGTCTTGACCGGATACAGGAACAGTACCTGCTAACCCAACAGACGCCAAAGATTCGATAGCACCGCCTGCTGTTCCATCATTAGCAGCAATAACCGCATTAATTTGATTGCCATTTTCAGCTAAAGCAGTCTTCATATTTGCTTTTGCATTTTCCGGTTTCCATTCATCAGTATAATTATCGTATACAAGTTTGATTTGCCCTTTATCTATAAGAGGTTGAAGAACCTTCATTGCTCCCATGCGGAATAGGATTGCATTGTTATCAGATTCTGCCCCGCCAATATAAGCAAAGTTACCACTTGATACCTTTTTTAAGATCTCAGTAGCCTGTAATTCACCTACTTTGACATTGTCAAAAGAAACATAATAATCTACCTTAGCATCTTTAATTAACCGGTCGTACGATATCACCTTGACCCCGGCTTTATGGGCTAAATCAACAATTTTTGCAGACATTTTAGCGTCATGTGGAACAACCACAAGGACATCTACCCCTTCTTCAATCAGAAGCTCTGCTTGTTTAAGCTGTACATCGTCAAGTCCATTTGCCGCTAATGTTTTTACTTGTCCACCTAATGATTTGATTTGGCCCTCAAATAATTTTTTATCCTTATACCAGCGCTCGTCCTTTAACGTATCAATTAAAAATCCAACATACGGTTTATTTTCATCAGAGATTAATTTGATCTGCTTTTGATTTGAAGAATGTTTAACAGGACTGTTGGAACAGCCTGCAGTGAACACAGTAATCAAAGATAACAGTAATAGTGCTTTTAGCGTTTTATGATGTAGAATTTTCATGATGGTTCCTCTCTTCCCTATTTTTAAAGCTTAAACCGATTGATTAAGGCATTCATACGTTCCACCATATCCGTAAGGTTTTTGGTGCTGCCTGAAATCATATCGAGAGAGGCTGTTTGTTGAGAAACGGCTGCAGAAATTTCTTCTGAAGCAGCGGCTGATTCTTCTGAAATGGCCGCAATATCAACAATGTTATCGTTGATTTCGGTACTTGATTGTTTAAATTTCGTTAAAGTCTCGGATATCAATTTTACCCAAGTTGACATTTGTGACACTTTATCATTGATTTCTGTAAATTGCTGACCTGTGTTCTCAATTTGCTGACTGCCTTTGCTGACTTCGGTGTATCCATTTTGGAGATTTTCAGCGATTTTAGAAGTTTCCTCTTTAATAGAGAAAATAATCTTTGAGATCCCCTCTACTGAATTAGAAACTTCTTCTGCTAATTTACGTACCTCTGTTGCAACAACTGCAAAGCTCTTGCCAGCTTCTCCTGCACGTGCTGCTTCAATTGAAGCATTCAATGCCAAAAGATTTGTCTGGTCCGAAATCGATTTAATGACGTGAACAATCTCCGTAATTGACTCTGTTTTACTTTCCAATCCACGAACTTGGTCTACAGAGTTTTCTACAACGTTGTTGATGACATGCATTTGCTCAAGTGATTGTTTCATCTGCTTGTCTCCAATAATGGCTGCCTGCAATACCTCATCTGAGAAACGAACCAACTTTTCACCTTGTTCACTTGCACTTAAAATATTCTCATTAAATTCCATCGTTTTTTGTGAAATGTTTGAAGCATTTCTTGCCTGAATAGTGGACCCATTCGCCATTTCTTGAATAGAAATAGCAATTTCCTGACCGCCTGTTTTTACTTCTTTTGAGGATTCAAATAAAGTAATAATCTGGCGGTCCACATCCTTTGAAACAGTAGAAATTTCTGAAATCATTTCACTTAAACTTTGACTCATTACGTTAATGGATTCGGAAAGTTGACCAATTTCATCTTTTCCTTGATAGGCTAAGTTTTCATTATTCAATTGTCCGCTGGCAATATCATTACTTCTTAAGACAATTTGATTTAAGTTCTTACTTATTTTCCTGCTCATCACATAAAGAAGAGAGATAGAAATGGCAATCGAACTGATGACAGAAATAATCAGAATCGTAATTAATCTTCCAAGATTCTCTTTGGCCTGATCCATTTTTTCATTGCTCAGTTTTGTCGCTGAATTTTTCAAATCATATCCAAGTTTTCCTGTTTCTGTTTTTAATTCATTAGCAGACTGCTGTAACACCTTAAACTCACTGGTATCAATATCTTGAACTTTTGGCACAATCGTACTGAAAAAGTATTCATCTAGTTTGTGATTGTTCTCAACCATTTGGTTAAACGTTGATAACTGATCCTTACTCAGATTCTTTTTTAATTTTTTGGCTGTTACCGTATATTGCTTACTAAGATCTAAATACTCATTTAATTTCCTATCATCTGAAAGAAGTAGATACTCCGGGATTAACAAATATTTTTCATCAAATAACGTAACCAAATCTGACGAATACTTTGCCACATTATTTTTCTGTACCGTTTCATCCATGTCACCGCTAGTTCCGTGGATAAAAGCGCCAGTAATAAAAATAGCAATTAAGAATGTAACGGTAATAAATAAGAAAATAACGAGATACTTACCGCCAATCTTAATATTTGACCATTTAAAATTTCCTAACAAGTAATTCCCTCCTATGTTATTTCTAGTTGTCTATTGTTTGGGACTCTCACAAGAGTATACTACTTTGATATTTTCGGTATACTAGTTCAATAGTTTAGAGGAGGGTCCTTCCGGAGACAGACTCATGCACCTTTAAAAAATAGGCTCTGTTAAACTTGTCTGCTGATTTCCGCTCCAGG
>NZ_JBALNY010000210.1:3458-4150 GCF_036962145.1 Bacillus sp. JJ1764
TTTAACACAGCCAAAAAATAAAGAAGAAGTCATCAAACATAAAATCTTCTAATCACAGAATCTGTTACAAACATAAATTTTAAAAAAACTGATATAATTCCAAATAGAAGGGGTGATCGGGTTGAGTTTGGTGTTAAGAGGCCACCATTTATTATGTGTTCACGGATTTCGAGGAATGGGCTATAGCCCTGAATTCATTGCAAAAATGAAAGAGGTAGTTGAACAGATCAGGGATGACCGCATGGACTTTCCTATAAGAGTAGTTGCTGCACTAGATGATACCTGTACAGTTTGTCCACACAAAGGCAAATCCACTTGTGAAGCAAGCATTGGTTCAAATGAGCATGTACTCTCCATGGATAATAAAGTCATCCATCATCTAGAATTAATTGATGGGGCTGTATATAATAAATCGTTTTTAGTTCAACTTACTGCTGAAAAAGTAAAGGCTGATGATTTAGATTATATTTGTAAAGGATGCTCCTGGTTATCCTATGGTGTTTGCAAAGAGGGAGTTACAGCACTTCGGGAGAAATATACGACTAAATAGAAAAATAAGCAGGATGCCAGTAGTGGATTCCTGCTTATTTTTTATTTCCTCACCTCCACCTAAGTTAACGAAATCATTAAAAAAAAGGATTTAAATTGTAAAAAAATTTTTATAGCTTTCACAAATTCATAACATATACAAT
>NZ_JBALNY010000211.1:0-243 GCF_036962145.1 Bacillus sp. JJ1764
CAATAAATTTTTTATTTAAATAAATATATCGTTATCGTTTTTACCAAATAAACAAGCATTTCTCATCAATCAGGATCGTGAAAAATATTTATTCCTTAAAGAAAAGGAAAATAACTTTTTACTACTTGAAAAACGAGATTACTCTCGTTATAATAAAAACGAGAATAATCTCGTTATAGGTGGTGATACCCTTTGACACCAAAAGTATCAGAGGAATACAAAAGAAAAAAGCGAAATGAAATT
>NZ_JBALNY010000211.1:277-1002 GCF_036962145.1 Bacillus sp. JJ1764
ATATTAAAGAGGCGGCAAATATAAGCTTCGGTGCCTTATATTCGTACTTTTCTAACACCGAGGAAATCTTTTTAGAAATCCTAGAGTTATCAAATGTGGAAAATGATTCAAAAGAAAATGAACTGGAAGCAACAGCTTGGGGAAAAATTGAATTCTTTTTGGACACACAGGCAGCAGGTTTTGACAGGCTTCAACACTCAATGGTACCTGTCACCTATGAGTATCTGATGACTAGCTGGCGGAAGGAAAAGCGACTGCAGCTTTTGCAGAATCGATACGAGCAGGGAGTAAAAGAACTTCTTTCCTTCATTCAACAGGGAAAGGCAAATGGAGAATTCTCTCCAACTTTATCTGAAACAGCCATTGCCAAGATGATAATCTCAACATTAGAAGGACTGAATATCAGCTCATTATTTTTAGAGCAAAAATTAGTCGAAGCTAAAAATCAAATTGAAGTTTTAAAGTCTGTTCTAAAAACTATTTTAAATTTGAAGGAGAATTAAACATGTCCCATCTTCAAATCGCAGCTTTTATGTTACCGTTACTATTTCTTGTCTACCAAGTTATCATTGATTTTGCCAATCTCTATCCATTTAATGATGTCCAATCCAAGGATAGTCGTTTACGCAAATATGAAGTATTAGGGAACTATCCACCTCTCATTATCATATCAGCCTGTTTTTTCTATTCAAATGGAGTAGGGCATTGGGTAGGGTGGGCAATGA
>NZ_JBALNY010000022.1:0-15304 GCF_036962145.1 Bacillus sp. JJ1764
CAAGATGGATAAATAGTATAATATTCATTGTTTTAAAAAGGTATGATAATATATTTTTCTTCTATTCTAGGAAAAAGGTCGTGGTTTTGTTTTGCATGCAGCTAAGAAATCTGCTCTCAGGCAGCCATCATTTACAAACTTTTGGCTGTCACGAATTTTGTCTTCAAGTTCATTCCAGATGTTGTCCGTTGCAATCGGGTGGCAAATGTATGAAATAACACATGATGCTTTTAGTCTGGGGTTGGTAGGTCTTGCGCAGTTTATTCCAATGGTCTTGCTCACATTGGTGGTCGGTCAAGTGGCAGACCGCTTTGATCGCAAAAGGATTGTATTAATTGCTCAACTGATTGAGGCTGTGATGGCTGCTCTTTTGTTATACGGAAGTCTTGCCGGCTGGTTAGGCCGTGAGCAAATTTTGCTGGTTGCCGCTATTATCGGTGCTTGCCGTGCTTTCGAAGGGCCCACTTCTTCAGCATTGTTACCGCAGTTGGTGTCACCAAGGGATCTTCCGCAAGCCATTTCCATGAGTACGACAGCTGGTCAAACGGCTCAAATCATTGGTCCAGCCCTAGGAGGTTTGCTTTATTCCCTAGGTGCGGCATATGTCTATAGCTCGGCAACGGTGGCATTAGTTTTGTCTTGCGTCCTCACATACTTAATCAGCTCCCAGGAGCAACCAACCCGCAGATCGGAACCTATATCCATACGCTCCGTTTTCTCGGGTTTGGTCTTTGTCTATCGTCATCCGGTTATACTCGGAACGATATCACTTGATCTTTTTGCTGTCCTCCTTGGTGGCGCTACAGCACTGATGCCGATTTTTGCACAGGATATTTTACAAACAGGTCCTTGGGGATTGGGATTAATGCGGACTGCACCAGCAGTGGGTGCCTTAGTCATGTCCATTATTCTGGCTTATTTTCCTCTTCGGAAACAGGTAGGAATCACTCTATTTGGAGCACTGGCCATTTTTGGTTTGGCAACCATTCTTTTTGCGCTTTCGACAAACCTTATCATATCGTTGTTTGCTCTCCTGATAATCGGTGCATCGGACGTGATCAGCGTTGTCATAAGGTCTTCACTCGTACAGCTGCAAACACCTGATGAGATGCGGGGACGAGTAAACGCGGTGAATGCGCTATTTATCGGGACCTCCAATCAACTTGGTGAGTTTGAGTCCGGTATGTTGGCTGGCTTTGTTGGAGCGGTTCCGGCTGCTTTTATTGGTGGACTCGGAACGATTTTTGTAGCTGGTCTTTGGATGCTTTTATTTCCTTCTATCAGAAAGCTTCGGTCTTTATCTTAAGACATGCTTTCAATATAAAAGGGTCAGACTCCCCTCACCATCAAATATAGGGGGACTGACTCTTTTTTTGTAAAAAATTACAAAAATCAGTTGATAATTGAATAAATAATGACGTATCATTGATGATGTATCATTGATTTTTTATAGGAGAGGTTGTTTATGAATAAGGTTGAGGAGCTGCGATTCCTAATTTTAGCTGCGCAAAGAGAAGGAAGCAGAATGTTTACCAGTGTCCTACGTCCATTAGGGTTAACATCATCCCAGAGTGAGGTTCTACGTGTACTTTTTGATTATGAACCTCTTTCCCTTGCTGAACTTGGTAAATTGTTAATTTGTGAGACAGGAAGTCCTAGTCGATTGGTGAATAGAATGGTTGAGGGTGGATTTATCGAACAGAAAAAATCAGAAACAGATTCCCGAAAAGTAACACTTACTTTAACTAAGAAAGGAAGAGATGCCGTTTTAAAGATTATGGCTGTCGAGACAGAAACGTATCACTCCATCGATACTATGCTTG
Organism: Bacillus sp. JJ1764; assembly: GCF_036962145.1. Taxonomy (NCBI): domain Bacteria; kingdom Bacillati; phylum Bacillota; class Bacilli; order Caryophanales; family Bacillaceae; genus Bacillus; species Bacillus sp. JJ1764. Next base: position 1,824 of record NZ_JBALNY010000022.1, read on the forward strand.
AGGGATCTTCCGTATCTGAATTAATAGATGTACTTTGGAAGTTTGTTGATGGAAAACCAACAGGGAATGCATTGCATCTGCGGAAAACTCAAAAAAAAAAAATAACCCTAACAGGTGAATTCAAGTAGGGAGGGAGAAGATCATATGATTAATTTCATAAATAGTGTTTTAAACAAAATCTCGAATGGTAAAACTGTAATCGTTCTTCTTACGGTGACTCTATCATTTATGGCAATGATTAATCTCGTAAATCTGCCTGTCAGTGTACAAAGGATTGACCAAATCTCGAATGGTGCTGGGATTCTTGATATGAAATTTTACTTCACAAACAAAGAAGCCTATCAACTACTTGATATCATACAACCGGATGGTAGAAAAATCTATTTCAATTTCCTTCTTTTTATTGATATGATCTTCCCCTTTTTGTACTCTCTTTCCCTAGCTGTTGTCAGTAAGTTCATTTATCATAAAGTGTTTCAAAGTAATTCGCACCAAGTATGGATTCTCATCCCGTTTGTTGCAGGAATATTTGATTATTTGGAAAACCTCACTATTATTACATTACTAAAATACTATCCAATACATCTGGACTTTCTAGCGTCTCTTGCAGGGTATCTAACTGCAGGAAAATGGATTTTCTCCGTAATAAGTTTACTTAATATACTGTTAGCTCTCCTGTATATGGCTTGGCATTATGGGTTATGGAAATTTACTAAGCACAAATGAACTGGGGGAAAGAGGAAGTGGTGAAGATTCTAAATTAGGAGGCAGATGTTTATTAACAGCAAATTTATATAAAACAAAAAAAGGTTTGCTGGTTATTGCAAAAAAGGCAGAGAATGAGCGGGGAATGGAGGTGCTATTTTATAATGTTTCCCCTTTGTCGAATCATTGTTTATTGACATTTTTGATAATTCGTGAAATTATTAAATAGAAAACCTCACATTCCCTCTTGCTTTATAATCACCTTTTTAAACCTTGTATTAACATAAAATCCCTTGTATGAATGGTATATTAATGATTTATCCCTCTTTTTTTGAACATCCTCTTAATTGAACCTTCATGTTATTTCATCCTAACCCCTTTTTATACATCTATCCTATTTTTAAAAACAAACTTGAAAGGAGTGATATTTATGTAAAACTAATGAAAATCATTTATAGTCTTTTAGGTTTTGTTCACTATTTCACATTTATAATTTTGAGGAGGAAAAATTATGGGTCATGATATTTTAGGATTAAATAGGGCAGGAGACGAAATTGCTTATGCACGTTTTAGTATGGGGAATTATAATGCAACGATACTCTACCGTTTACTTGATGCACATCATTTTTATGCTGGGGTTAGCGGATCAGGAGGCAGTTCTACTTTTTCAAAACAACAAATTGAAAAGGCATTAGTTGCCTTCCATCAATTATACAATAAGGGTGCTTCCACCCATTCAAGTTATGATACCTTACCATGGGATCTAAAACAAATCCTGGTTTTTATTAAAAACTGTTTAGTAACAGCACAAAGAGAAGGCAGTGTTAAAGTGTATTTTGGCTGATGTTTTCATTTCCCCTAAATTCTTCAACTACTTTCCATTTCCAGCTCATCCCCCTGCAAAAGAAACACTGCTAAGCTAGTTATCCTCAATTTAATTTTCCTATCTTTGTAAAAAACAATCGGAGTGGCTCTTCTTTTGATTTGCCTTTTGATGCCAAGCAGGTGAATTTGAATTTTTATGATTTTTTCTTGCTATGAAATGCATTTCATAATTTACACTAAAGATAAGTTATGGAACAAAAAGCAATCGGAAGGTGAATTTAATGAATAAACGCAGTATTATTTTTTTTGATATTGATGGAACATTATTAACTCATGATAAAGAACTGCCACCCTTAACAAAAGAATCAATCTTTAAACTGAAAAAGTTTGGGCACGAAGTCGCTATTGCGACAGGGAGGGCTCCTTTTATGTTTGAGGATCTTCGAAGAGAACTGGATATTCATACATTTGTTAGTTATAACGGTCAATATGTTGTATTAAATGGTGAAGTATTATCCACAAATCCCTTAAATAGTCCATCACTTGAAAAATTAACAGAAACAGCCCTTCTAAATAATCATCCAGTAGTGTACATGGACCACAAAGATATGAAGGCAAATGTCCCAGAGCATACGTATATAGCGGAAAGTATTAGCACATTAAAAATTGAACATTTTCCTACGTTTGATCCTAATTATTACAAAGACAGGGATCTTTATCAAACCCTCTTATTTTGCCAGGTTGGTGAAGAGAAACAATACGAAGAGATGTTTCAAGAGTTTGATTTTGTGAGATGGCATCCTCTTTCAGTCGATGTCATACCAAAGGGAGGGTCAAAGGCAAAAGGAATTGAACAGATTGTTAAAAAACTCTCTATTCCTGAGGATCGCCATTATGCCTTTGGCGACGGTCTGAATGACATAGAAATGCTTACCACAGTAAAAAATAGTGTTGCAATGGGAAATGCAGTGGATCAGGTAAAGAAAGTAGCAAAATTCGTTACACAAAGTGTTGAAGAGAATGGGATTACTCATGGTCTTAAAATGGTTGGGTTGCTATAACACAACAAAATGTAATTAAAAAATAAGAAAACACAGTGAATGTAAACAGGCAACTTCTCAATAGAGGTTGCCTGTTTACTTTTTTGATATTTACGATATAGACATATTGTGTCCTAGAAATTAATAGATGGATTTTCACCTTCGAGAATGGTCTTTACTCGTTTGCCAATAATCGGATGATATTGAGGATGAGTCAGGATATAGAACTTTTCATCCTCGATGGCAGTAAAAACACTCATGCCAATTGAGTCAATTGGAATACCAGTTTCGATGACATGGCGGGCTCTTTCCAAACCGGCTTTATATGAAGCACTTTGAAAATATGGTTCCTCAGGTGTAATCGCGAAACGTTCAGGTCGATGGCGATCACTATGATGTAAATCGGTTTGGACAAATCCAGGGCAGAACACGGACATTTTAATTTTTGAATTTTGCGCCTGCAGGCTAAGATAGGTGGTTTCCGAAAGCGCAACAGATGCATGCTTGGAGGTATGATAAGCCACCATTCCATGTGTAGAAAGTAAGCCAGCTACTGAAGCCGTATTGACGATATGACAAGGTGTATCCTGCTTAAGCATGATTGGAATGAAAGCACGCAAGCCATAGAATATCCCATTCACATTAACGGACATGATCCAGTCAAAGTCTTTAGCGGGAATCTCCCAAATTGGTCCAGGCACGACAACACCTGCATTATTAAATAACAGGTCAACACTGCCGAACGTATCAACAGCAGTCTTTGCAAGCTTTTCTACTTCTTCATAAATCGAGACGTCGGTCACGACGGCAACAACCTCAGCACCCATTCCGGCAACGAGTTCTTTTGTCTTCTGCAAATCAGCTAGGTCAATATCGGCAAGTACAAGCTTCATTTCTCGGGCGGCACATTCTTTTGCGAATTCAGCCCCGAATCCGTTGCCAGCTCCTGTGATGACAGCTGTTTTTCCTTTAAAGTCTTTCATTATAAAATCTCCTTCTTGTTGAAAATGGGTTTTTATACTATCTCTATTAGGGTATGGTTCAGTTCCCATCTCCCTAGGCAAGGAAGCAGGCATCCTCTGTCAGCTCCTGCTTGGGAAGGGGGGAACCGAAGAACCTTATAGAACAAAGGATTTTTCAAAACCTTCGCGGATGGCATCAGATACTTTGCCTGCTCTGCTGGAGTCACCGACTACTCGAACCTTGCTTGGGAAGGCTTCTTCCAGTTGTTCGAGAAGTCCTTTTTGCGCCTTGACACCAAGGGACAGGACTATTTGTTGTGCTACTAAGGTTTGAGGTTGTCCTGATTTTGTATGAACCACCGTTACAGAATCTTTACCGATCGAGTCCACCTTGTGATTGGTGACTACTTGGACATTGTATTGTTTCAGTTTTTGCGTGATATCATAAAGAATGGAAGCATAAATGCCATTACCAATTTGTTCCTGCATTTCCACTATTGTGACTTCATTGCCTTGTGTTGCCAACAATTCAGCAGTTTCACATCCTGTCATACCTGAACCAATGACGACTGTCCGTTTTCCAATAAAGGAGACTGAACCATCCAAGATATCGTTCGCCGTACATACACGAATATCATCGACACCGGGAATTGGAGGAATGATTGGCTCTGCACCTGCTGCCCAGAAGACTGCATATGGATCCAATGCCTGAATATCCTCAACAGTTGGCTCTGAATGCAGCTTTATTTCTACGTTGAAGCGAAGTAGTTCACGTTTTTGGTATTCAACAAACTCAGTCATGAGCTTCTTGCCGGGAGGCATTCCTGCTAGTCTTAGGGCACCGCCCAACTGACCTGACTTTTCAAAAAGAACAGGTTTAAAACCGCGGTCTGCCAAGGTTCGGGCCGCTTCCATCCCTGCAGGACCACCGCCGATGATGATCACAACTCGACCATTACCACTCTTATCCAATGAGGAAAATTCTAATTCGCGTCCTACACGAGGATTGACTGCACATTTCACAACTCCTCCCTTACTAAGGGTCTCAATGCAATGCAGGCATCCGATACATGGTCGGATTTCATCATCTTTTCCATCCAATGCTTTGTTGCTCCATTCCGGATCGGCAAGCTGGGAACGCCCAACACCGACAAAATCAAGAATTTCTTCTTCAAGCAGACTCTCGGCAAAGTCTGGGTTTTTTATAGTTGAAACAGCAATAACCGGGATTTTTACAGCTTGTTTGATCCCTGCTGCTAAATGTTTCTTCCAGCCTTGAGGATAGGAGGTTGGTTCAATGATGGTCACACCTGATTCGTAGGTTCCACTGCTAACATTGATGGCGTCTACGCCGATACTTTCCAGATAACGAGCAATTTTAATGGAATCCTCGAGCTTCAAGCCGCCTTCAACAAACTCATCGCCACTTAAGCGAACACTGATTGGGAAAGTCGATCCACAAATATGCTTGATTCCCAATATAATTTCAGTAATGAAACGCATCCTTTTAATAAAATCTCCGCCATATCGGTCTGTCCGGTGGTTTGTATATGGACTTAAGAATTGGTTGATTAAGTAACCGTGGGCTCCGTGAAGCTCAACGCCATCAACCCCAGCCATTTGCGCAAGTTTTGCGCCTGTCACAAATTTCTTCACAAGCCCTTCCACTTCTTCCGTTGTCAAAGCCCGCGGCATTTCCACAGTACGCTTACACGCAATGGCACTCGGTGCGACTATTTGCCTACCTTCAATCAATGCGCTGTGTGTTTCTCTTCCGGGATGATGTAGCTGGACAAAAAGCTTTGTATCATATTTATGAACGGTGCGGACAAGTCGTTCCAGTTGTGGAACATGCTGTGGCTTAGTCAGAGTCAATTGGTTTGCACAGCCAGCACCGTACTCCTCATCAATTTTAGTAATCTCGGTAATAATCAGACCGCAGCCGCCTTTGGCGCGTTCTTCGTAATAGGCGATAATTTCCTGTGACGCTTCACCAGTTGAACTGGCCAATGCTGTACCAATCGCAGGCATCACAATTCTATTCTTTAACTCCAAATTGCCAATTTTCCCTTTTGAAAATAAATGTTTGTACTTCATGTGGATCCTCCTTGTGAAATATTGAACAATCTATAGTTCTACATTATCAAATTTCAAACAAGCAACCCATGTTCTTCGAAGACAAATCTTTGGTTCTGTTTTGTTCAATTGGTACAAGTCAAGACAGCTTGGTTGCATGGGGACGAAGTGTTGCTAAAAAAGGATCTGCTCCAAGGCATATCACGAACAGTCCACTCCTGTGAACAAAACCGCAACAATTGTTCCCGAACCTATTCTTTCTAAAACGATAAAAATATAATGGAGTGAAGAGGTGAAAAGGATGATTTCCATTACAAATGTTCATACCCACCTAGCCAACTTCGAACCTAAAATATGGCAACCGCCACAAAAAGATGCATCACTTCGCGATATTTACTTTTTGTCAACAAATGATTTGGGAGATTCCTCATTATTGTATATGGGTACTGTTTCGGCAGTTCTTCCAATAATAGATATGGTTCATCATAACAATTTGCTTCTTATTGAGGATGTACCGATTACTGTATCAATTAGGACTAAGCTGCTTCAGCAAGGATGCACCCTAATTGTTCTCCCAGAAGGTACTGATTTGTTCAGAACTTTTAATTTTGTAAAAAAGGTATTTTCTGAGCAGCACTTGTTTTATCAGGAATCTTACCACCTTTTCAATGAACTAATTACAAGCAAGGATCTTGTACATGTTATCGCTCTCGCTGAAAAAGAGCTAAATAATCCAGTCATCTTAATTGATGAGAGCTTCAAAGTCCTTCAATATTCAAAAAGAATAGTAGTGACTGATGAAATTTGGGCGAAGAATATTAAGAATGGCTACTGCTCATATGAGTTCGTGTCCGAAGTAAACAAGCTGAATTCCGTTAGGCAATCCCCTTCCACAATGGAGCCTTTTTCTGTTATCTGCCATGCCAATAAAATTACCAAGTGGGTCAGTAAACTATATTTGGATAATAAGATGATTGGATATTTGGTGATACCAGAATGTCACTCTCAGTTGGAGAAGGAGCAAGTAAAGTTGTTGTCGATGTTTTGTAAAATAATGGTTCATCATGTAAGTCGTACGACACACCAGTATTCCTCCAAATTGATATCCCAGGAGAAGCTTTTTGTTGATTTAATAGAAAATCAGATTCATTCAGAATCCGAGCTCACTGCCCGGTTAAAACTTTCAGGGTTATCATTATTAAAACCTTATCAACTTGTGATGATTAAGGGTGATTCATTTGAAAAAGCGAGGAAAAAAACAGAAACACTGCATACTCATCTTTCGCGATTGTATCCGGATGGACATCAGTTCATTTATAAAGATTCACTAGTGCTTCTCCTATCACAAAAGGAATGGAACCATAATTACGAAGCTAAGAAGCAATCGCTTTCTGAAATTCTTGAACAAAAGAATCTTCGGGCCATCTATAGCGATTCAATTGTCAATTTACTCGATTTATCCACCCACTATCATTCCTTAGTACAGGGCTTTGAATTAGCAACCATCCTTGTCAGACAGAAGGTTCTGCTACCCTATAATGACTTAAAGTTCTATCAGCTGCTGCATGATATGGCCGAAAAAGACAAACTACTTACATAAGCCACCCGGCCATCTTGACGCTATTAAACTATGATAAGGAAAATAACACAGACTATTACGAAACCCTGCAAGCCTACCTCCTAAACAGACAAAACCTGAATGAAACAGCTAATCAGCTTTTCATCCATCGAAATACTATCAAATATCGTCTGAATAAAATAAACGAACTAAGCAAAATTGACTTAACAAATGGCGAAACTGTCTTTCAACTTGCCTATAGCTACAAAATCCTTCATTACGTAAGAAAAAGAGGAGTTCTTTAAAAATATTTTAAGTAAGTGCTTTTTCTCTTTTTTGATATTTAATCGACGGTAAAGTATTATAAACTAATGAAATAAGGGTTTTTTGAGATAAAGGACAGGCACCTGTAACTTAACTAGGAGGACTAATAGTGGAAAATAATGATATATTAATTCGATTAAGATACGCACTGGAAATCAAAAATAAAGAAATGGCAGAGATCTTTAAACTTGGTGGAGTGGATATTTCGGTACCAGAAGTCATTCAGATTCTCACAAAAGTAGACGAAGATGACATAGAAAATGACAATCAAATAAAATGTAATAACATCATGTTGGATTCCTTTTTAAATGGATTGATTATTTATAAAAGAGGAAAACAGGAGCCCAAGCCGGGACAGCCTAACACGCCTGAACCTCCAGTGCCGAATAGTGCAAACATGAATAATCTCCTGTTAAAGAAAGTGAAAATCGCCTTAGCTTTAACGACTGAAGATATGCTGGATATTTTTAAAGAAGCGGGAATTCATGTTTCAAAGGGAGAGCTTGGAGCTTTGTTAAGAAAAGCGGGACATAAGAATTATAAAGAATGCGGCGATAAATTTGCTAGGAATTTCTTAAAGGGCTTAGCGATCAAATACAGGGAATAGTTCGTTTGGTGATGATATGATACATACTTACTTAGGTGAGACCATACGATTCGAGGTCAAATATAAAAATCGTACATCTATTGGAATGACGATAGATGGTTATGGAAATGTGGAAGTCCAGGCTCCGAAAGGGACACCTGATGATCGAGTGCGCCAGTTATTAGAGAAAAATTGGGAGCTTATTCAGCAGAAAATAAAAGAAATGAAAGCTAGGCTGGATGGGCCGCAGAAAAAGGAATATGAGTATGGTGAGCGTTTTCTTTATTTAGGAAACGCCTATCCCATCCAAATTGTTCAAGATCCTACTATCATGCAAGATTATGTAGGGTTTAAAGAAGAGAAACTCCAAATATATGTTAAGCAGCATGATGCTGAAAAAATTAAACAAGCACTAAAACGATTTTATTATCAGCAGTGTAAGGGTTTAGTGGAGAAAAGCATAGCCACCCACCAATGCAACTTCAAAACAAAACCGCGGTCCATTCGAATTACGGATAGCAAAACAACTTGGGGAACCTGTGATTCAAAACTGCAGTTAACCTTTAATTGGAGACTTGCGATGGCACCACAGGAGGTAATCGACTATGTGGTCATCCACGAAATGTGCCATATGGTTCATCTAAACCACGATCGATCCTTTTGGCGCCTTGTTGGAAAACTAATGCCTGATTATAAGGAAAAGGAAAACTGGTTGACTTTATCTGGTTGGAAAATGACTGTTTAATAACCTATTAAGAAAATGCTCCGGACATGTATAAGTGGATGTGAAGTTAGAGTAGGTATTAAATATGTTATTACTTGTGGTGTGGGGAACCGTATCATAAGTAAATGAGGTTTTGAAAATTTAACATACTAAATAGCTCATCTATAAGAAGGGGAAAAATGAAGAAGTACTATGATTTAGATAAAATCCATGAATCTATTATCAGTAATAGATTTGAAGCAGATGTTCTGTCAATGCTACAAAAAAATAGTCTGGATGATACGATTGATTATATCAAAGTATCTGGTATTTGCTTAAATAAATATGGAAAAAACAAATATCAAAATCGTTTAAAAAAACTATTAGATGATTTAAAAAGAATGGTAAGTGATTCAGAAACCGAAAAAATATTAGATTTAGAAGACGAAATCAATTTGTTTCAAGATTTGATTGATCAAAATAATCAATTAATGAATAAAGTTATGAAGTTTTCCTTTTTTGAAAGTGAAGACTTGCTTTCAAATTTGCTGATTATGGGACAGAAAATGGCTGGCAGCATGTTTATGTCAACAACAATGGATTCAAATAGGTATGAGTCAAGTATAGAAGCCTATTCGAAAGTACTATGGTATGTTCTCTTTCAAAAAAAATCAAAATTAACTGATAAAATTTCTTGCGACGAAGATATAGAGAATCAGATGGAGAAAACAATTGAAAATGCTGTTATAGATTTTCAATTGGGAAATTGGATAGATGACTGGCAATTTGCTGGTACAAGGATTTTTAAAGATAAGAAAAAAACAAAGATTAGGTTATCGAATGATAAATTAAGGGTAGATATTGCTAAAAATAGATATCTAACAACATTAGAAGCAAAAATGGCTAGGCAAACTTTTGAGAGTCAATTTAAAAATTTTCTAACGGAAAGAGAAATGTTTGAAGACTTGTATCTCAATTATAAGAATGATATTGAATTTATTAAACAGTTTTTAAATATAGAAAATCCTCAAGCAATTATCGACAAAACTATAGGTATAAGTTTAGACGATCTATGTCAAATATACTTTATTTTGAAAGAATTAGCGTTTCAACATATATTGACTTTTGAAGAACCTATGAAATTAAGCGATGCCTCAGTTGAAAGAAACATTCCTATCTATTCTTTTGATGAGATCCATGATTTTTTAGTTAAAAAGGGAATAGATGAAGCAAGAATTGATAGGCTAATAAAATTAGTTATGTTCACTAGTAGTTCTGAGAGTATTTTTGAAAGCCCGCTAATTCAAATAGATAAGAATAGGTATACAATAATTCCTCAAGTAACACTAACATTGAATATTACTAGTTCAATAATGAGATTAATGGCTAAGAAATCCATTTTAGGTGAGAAGGGTTACGGCTATGAAAAAGTATTTAAGAATCTAGTAGAAGAAAATACAAATTCACGATTTATTAATATTAAGACTAAAGATGAAAATGAAATTTATGAACTCGATGGAGCGTTTCTTATAGGGAAAACTTTATATTTATGTGAAATAAAGAATTTTGCTCATATTATTTGTTCATATGAATACTATAAAATGAGATTCAAAATTGATGAAGCAATTAATCAGATGATACGTATTTCTAATTTTTACACACAAAAACAAAACCTTAACAACCTATGTAATTTATTGGGTATAAATAATGAAGAAGTTGAACAAGTGGAAAAAATCATTATAATCTCATCTTTTTTAGGTGAATCAATTGAAAAAAATGGAGTTAAAGTTGTTGAAGGCATTTTAACAAGAAACTTCTTTAAACAAACATATCCTAAAATTATTGAATCGTATAAAAATCAATTATTATCCAATAAGACTATAAAAGACTTTATTCCTTTTGAAAACAATGGTATAACGGATAAAAACTTTAATTCGTTAATAAAGGAAAATCCGTATTTAAGAGTGGAAAAACGACGATTCAAAAAAGACTTTAAAACTTATAAACCACTGAATTTAAGTTTACAGTTTAATGAATTAAAACAGCAAAATATAAGTTTCAAAAAAATAAAGGTATAGTAAGTAACTGGATCTATGTCAAATTTTTGGACATACAAAAGTTAATTTTTTACTAGGTGGGGAGTGTAAAATTAACTGTGTAAGTAAGGAATACGTACGGTTCCTTACTCACACAGTTTTTTTTTTGATAGAATTATAAGTATAAAGCTAAAGGAGTGTTTGTGATGGGAAAATTAAAAAGAGATCCTAACTCCGTAGAATTAGCTAACAAGATTATTGAACAGTACCAACCTAAAACTGTAGAGGATATGCAAAATGCATTGAAAGACATATTTGGCCCTATGTTTGAGTCAATGTAAAAAGGTGAAATGAATCATCATTTGGGTTATGTATCAAATGACAAGGGAGAAAAAGAAACAAGTAATAGGAGAAATGGGTACGGGAAAAAATTAGTTAAAACCACTGCTGGAGAAGTTGAGATTGCTGTTCCTCGTGACCGTAATGGTTCGTTTGAGCCACAAATAATCCCAAAGCGTAAAAGAGACGTATCCGCCATCGAGGACAAGGTCATCTCTATGTACGCCAGAGGAATGTCTCAACGAGATATTTCTTCCACTATCGAAGACATCTATGGCTTTTCAGTGTCTCATGAAATGGTATCCGAAATTACAGATACAGTGCTTCCTGATTTAGAAGAGTGGCAGAATCGTCCTTTAAGTAACTGTTACCCTTTTGTGTTTGTTGATTGTCTCTATACTACGATTCGTAACGACTATGAAGCAAAGAAATACGCTGTCTATACGATATTAGGTTATACCATGGAAGGAAAGAAAGAGATCCTTGGTTTATGGTTAAATGAAACAGAAAGTAAGCATAAATGGATGCAAATATTTGATGAAATAAAAGCTCGTGGTGTTGAAGATATTTTTTTTATTTCTATGGATGGAGTAAGTGGGTTAGAAGATGGAGCTCGTGCTATTTTCCCACAAGTTACCGTTCAGCGATGTATGGTTCACCTTATTCGAAATTCGATTAAATACGTTCCAAGTAAAGATTACAAGCCTTTTACTGTTGCCCTAAAGAAAGTGTATGCAGCCCCAAGCCTTAAGGCATGTCATAGTGCGTTTGAATCCTTTCAACAACAATGGTCAGCTTATCCAGGAGCTATTGATGTTTGGAGACGAAACTTTTCTCATGTTGAACAACTATTTGATTATGGAAGTGCCATACGCAAAATTATGTACACTACAAATGCTGTTGAAAGTATCCATTCTAGCTTTAGGAAGGTCACTAAAAAAGGAGCCTTTCCTAATGAGAACGCCCTTTTAAAAGTCTTGTATTTACGAACAAAAGAACTTGAAAACAAATGGGAAGGTGGACATATCCAACAATGGGCACTGGTCATGAACCAGCTATTAATTCATGACCACCTTAAGGAACGTGTGATGAAATATTTAGAGTAACTTACACACTTTTCTTGACAAGCCCACTAGGTGCTTGCCCCTTAATAGTGGGAAGGCGATGGGACTCTTTTCAGGCTCACCGAATATCCCTCTTTTTGAAGGTTGTAATGAATTTTGGTTATTTTTTCGATTAGTTCCTTGTTTTCCCGTTCACGATTAGACTCCGCATGTTATAAAGATTGATAGTACGTACTGCTAGGGGTCTCTAGAACTTCACAAAGTGTTTGAATGGCATACTGCTCTTTATGTTTATCAATAACTAAAACACTCTCGAACTGGGTTACTTTCTCGCGAATATGGGCAAGCAAAAGAAATATTTGCTACAGTTAATAATAAGTAAAATTACAATAAGTGATAGGAAAAAGATTGATACCATTCAAATACAATTAAATAACAATGTTATTGATCGTTTTACTTTAAAGGAGAAGAAAAATCGTCTGAGGATGATTTTTCTTCTCCTTTTTTGGTTTACTTTGATATTTTATCTTAATTATACAAAATTAGTAATAGATTTAAATGTTACGAAAGGAAAGTATTGGTATAATTATTATATAATTATAAATCAGAATATACTGGTTATCTTGTGGAGGTGGAATATTTAAATGAATGACCTACTAGAGCTAAAGACAATAGAAGAGTTAAAGAATTATAAATTCTTAATTCCTTCATATCAACGAGGCTATCGGTGGACAGATAAAGAAATTAGATTACGGTATATTGATGCAACAAAAATATGAAAAAGGTGTTTACCATGACGTTGCCTATATTGAAGGATATGTGAATGGTTTAATACATTTCTTATTAAATGGAGAGCTTGACCAATTACCATGTTACTATGTGCTAGGGTATGAAGAAGAAATATTTAATTTTGAAGAGTACCTAGAAGTAGCACCAACTTCAAAAACCCTTCATCCCGAATCTTTTAATTATGCTCTAAAAATTGCAAATAAAATTGAAAATAAAACTGGGGATACCGTTTTTCATCATACACCTTTTTTATAATAAATTATATTTTGAAGGAATGAGATGACTAAAATAATAACAAAAGGTATTTTAATGGGGGTGTTCAGATAGTTTGTTAAATCTACCATGAGTATATACTTGTATATGTATTTTTTTTGAGATATTTGCCTCCTTTTCAATATTAATACTAAATAAGTGGTGAAATATTTTGCTGAGTAATATAGAATTTACAGATTTGTTACTCTCCTTGAATATAGA
>NZ_JBALNY010000212.1:0-1626 GCF_036962145.1 Bacillus sp. JJ1764
AGTAGTAGTTTTTCTTTCCCCTGATTCCATTAGCATAAACTTAGCTTCTGCTTCAACTTGCTTAATCAGACATATTAAATTTTCAGCATCCAAGGGCTGTATCTCTCTAATTAACATTTGAATTCCCCCGATTCCATTGTGATTACCCAAAATTGTAAATTATATTTATTAAACTAACCTTCCAAGTTACTTCAATAAGAAAATGCATTACCGTTGTTCAGTAACGCCCCCTTTTGTTTAAGTGTAATCCTTCACAATCTCTATTCTCAAATTTTTATTTGGACGAAAAATGCTGAGAAAAATCTCAGCTTTTTCCTATTCCCTTAGTCATGTAAACGTGTTCTGTAAATTTACCTACAAGGTAATTCGTTTAACTTAATGTACCAATTAAATCTATCCCTTATTTTTTTAAAAAGAAAAGAGCCTTGGTTTGGACTCTTATGGAACTGTATATTTTCTTTATGAAAAGTACACTATTTGAACAATATGTGACATAAATCGTAATTACATATGACAATTCTACTTTTTTAAATCATATAATCCCTTACCATATTTTCACATTTTTGTTTTTTCTATATAATAGTAGCCAGATTGAAAATTGGAGGATTTTTATGATATTTAAACGCTCTAAATCGAATAAAAAATCATTAGAAATTGCTAATGAAATAACACATGATTATTTATACGTAAACAAATCTTTCTCTCCATATAAATCTGATAGTGTGATAACTTGGAAGGAAAATCCATTTAATGACAAAACATGGTGTTTTTATTTTCATAGTTTAGATATGGTTGGATATTTAATGAATGCTTATGAATTAGATCCTAGACAGGAATACTTGGAAAAATCTAAATGGTTTCTGGAAAGTTGGATATCCTCCAATCCTTCACCAGAAAACCAAGTAAGTCCGTTTGCATGGGAAGATCATAGTACAGCGAATCGAGTTATTAATATCATTTACTTTTTGGAGTTCTATAGAGAATCAGAGTTATACGATGATACATTCTATCAAAAAGTATTAGGCACATTAGAAGTTCACGGACAGTTCCTATACGATGATAAAAATTACAACTTCTCCAATAATCATGGAATATTTCAAGATCGTTCTTTACTTGAATTATCGATTATGTTCCCTGAATTTACGGATTGTCATAAGTGGTTTGATAAAGCAATTAAGCGAATAGAATCTCGTTTAGAAAGAGATGTTACTGTTAGCGGCGTACATAAAGAACACAGCGCTTCCTATCACATCGTAGTATTAAAACTTTTTCGCGAGATAAATGACTTTTTACTTTACCACAACAAGAGTGTCCCTATATTGAAAGATAAAGTATTCAAAATGGAAGAATATTTAGCTCATATAGTTAAACCAGATGGAAAAATTCCAATGACAGGAGATTCTGGTAACGATTCAATTTCATTTCTAAGTGTAGAAAATATTACTAACCCTAAATTACTTTATGTTCGCTCCAACGGAAATGTAGGTGAAATACCTACAAAGGATATTGTCTATAAAGATGCTGGGGTAGCAATATTCCGAAATGATTGGGAAATAAATACACCTATTTATCTTAAATTTATATCTTCCTTTCATTCTCAAACACATAAGCACGCAGATGATCTTC
>NZ_JBALNY010000212.1:1685-1932 GCF_036962145.1 Bacillus sp. JJ1764
GGTGACAGTATCAAGAAAAACCTATAACTTAGGTAAAAACCAAGTAGGTAAATCAAAAATTGACAAATATTTAATTGATTCCAAGTACAGCTATGTTACTGGTAGCCATACGCTATATCCCGGTGTTTTATTAAAACGAACGATTATTTACTTCAAGGAAAGTAATTCAATCATTATCCATGATCGAATGAGTTCTTCTGCAATGAAAACATACAGTCAAATTTTTAATATTGGTAAAGACGTTAAT
>NZ_JBALNY010000212.1:1983-2495 GCF_036962145.1 Bacillus sp. JJ1764
GAAGATTTAAAGATTGAATTACTACAACTCAACCATGTTACCGAGTTAAAGGATTTCAATGGAAATGTTGAACCAATTGCTGGATGGCAATCAACTAAATTCAATGAAAAGTATCCAATAACTCAACTTCAGTTTTCAAATAAAGGCACAGATTTAGAATATAAAACCATTATTAACACCTCCATTTCTAATGGGCTAAAAAATTATACTTTCAAGAATGAATCTGAAAAAGATATTTTGACAGTTACCTATAAGAATAACGATAAAGAAACTATTATATTAAACAACTAAATTTATGGAAGCAAGTTTCTCTTGCTTCTTTTTTCTATATATGTTTACTTGTACATTGATAGTCCTGTGCCAATAGAAACAGCACCCGTTCGTAATATTAGGTTAGTCAGCTTTTTCTGGTTGACCTTTTTGAATATGGTCTCATTATTACGGTAGTCGGGTAGAACGTTGCACCCGTGGAACTCGATTCCGTCAACTAAACTGTTCACCCCCTACTTGTA
>NZ_JBALNY010000212.1:2545-2732 GCF_036962145.1 Bacillus sp. JJ1764
GCTGGTTGGGACTATGATCCCGTTTAACAAGCGAACCTATGACATTACAAGGAGCATTAGGGGTTACCGACAAATATGAATTTCTAGGAGGAGGAGAAAATTAATGAATCCAGTGATTGGTCTGGATGTATCAAAAGGAGAAAATTAATGAATCCAGTGATTGGTCTGGATGTATCAAAAGGAGAAA
>NZ_JBALNY010000213.1:0-6825 GCF_036962145.1 Bacillus sp. JJ1764
AGGGATATTGATTTGTTAGTAAGGGATTGTAATAAGAAACCTTCGTTACTAAGGCAGTTAGACTTGTTTACCGATAGGATAGCAACTTACCCTCAATCCGAAAAATGAGCAATGAAATTAATAAGAAAATCGGGTGTGTTGCCGCGGCGGGCCTTTTTTTGTTTTGGTAAGCAGAGGAGTTTAGTCAATCAAGAAATATAAAATAAAGGAAAACACACGATTTATGTCGAAAGTATTGTTTACCCTTAGTATCGATTATTAAATACATACAGTTAGAAAATTAATTTTTATTAATGGAGAGGTAGAGGTATGCTGAAAATTTATTTAACGCGACATGGTGAAACTCTTTGGAATACTGAAAAACGTTTACAAGGATGGAAGGATTCGGAGCTTACAGAAAAAGGCGTAAATAGTGCACTAAAATTAGGTGACCGTTTATGTAATACAGAATTTAATGCAATCTATACGAGTCCTAGTCAAAGGGCATTTCAAACCGCAAAATATATTGCTGGGGAGAGGAATATACCAATTTTCATGGAAGAGAACTTAAAAGAATTATATTTTGGAGCCTGGGAAGGGAGAAATGAGGCAGACATAGAACAAAATTATAAAAATGAGTATTATAATTTTTGGAATCTCCCTCACTTATACAATCATAAACCGCATCAAGGAGAGAGTTTAACAGATTTAAAAAAGAGAGTAGTAGAATCTGTTAATAGGATCATTTCTGATAACCCTGATGGAAATGTATTAATCGTATCACACGCAGTTGCTATTAAGACCATTATTTCTTATGTCATGAATAAGTCTACTGAAAATTTATGGGACCCTCCATTTATTTATGGTACAAGTCTCTCTATATTTAATTGGGATGGAGAAAAAATGGAGGTTCAAATGTTAGGAGATACGTCTCATTTAGCAACTTGTTAAATTCATTCGTAAAATTGTCCATGATTTTGTTTATTCAAATATGGATAAAGTTAAATATATAAATTTTTAATGAATGAAGGAGAAAACTAAAATTTGTTAGGAAACTACGGTGGAAGCTTAATTGAGTATTCCAATTTGTTTTTAGTTATTTGTCCAAGGTGTGATCATTGTGCGAGAGTTTTTACTCCAATCAACGCAAAAGGAAAAGAAGAATTTTGTTATTTAGGACATGAATCAAAAAGCTTACTGTGCAGTCACTGTGGACTCACAAAGGATATTCATCCTAAAAGAAACTGGGAAAATTTATGGATATACTATCATGATTTATTTGATGAAAAACAAGGTGTTGATTGGTACTTTGGTTTACCATTATTTCTTCAAAAGGAATGCTGTGGCCATAATCTTTGGTTTTTTAATCTAGAACATCTTCTACATGTAGAGGATTATGTAAGGAAACGTATAAGACCATTTGGATCTTATTATTTGAGTGTTGAGGCAAGATTGCCAAAATGGGTTAAACTTGCGAAAAATAGAGATGAAATTCTTAGTACTATCGAAAAACTTAAACAAAAAATCTAAGATCTATTATGGTCCAGATTCCATTTTTTCTACTGTTAATCTTAACAAATGATTATTGAATTTCAGAAGGAAGCTGCTGTTTACAGCGCAAACTAGACAGCAGCTAACAATCAACGTAGCAACTTGAGGAGCATAAGACTGATTACTCAGGGAAATCTTCCGATAGAGTTCAGTCTTGCCAATGCTCTATTAAGCGCATGTTCAATTTTATCTTCTAAGTTCTGCCGAAGCCAAAGAGTTTGAGCTAGTGAAACCAGGGCACCAAGGATTGAGATAATTAAAATTTCAAAAAGGACATTATTTCTAGTTCTCATATGTGCAACAACCCTTTACGGTATTTATTTACAATTTTCCTCATTATTAGGGGGGATATGTAAAAAAGGTATAGCTAGAATCCAATTCATGCTCGAAAATCCTTAATATCAAAACATATGCTATCTCAAGAATTATAACGCTAAGGTTCCTTTGTTTTGAGGATCATTTACATACCTCCTTATCTAGTTGCTTTGATCATTTTTTTAGTACTTCTGCAAAAATGTGAACGAATTAATGGTGATGAAGCGTTCTCCCCCAATAACTAAAATTTCAACTGTTGCACCGGCAACTTTCCTCATAAACATCCCATATTTATAAAGATAATTATAATCTTCTTTACTTTTTTATCTCCTACAGTCAGTTTAGTAACCAAATTCTATTTTTTTAGATCTAATAAATATCTTTAATTCATAAATCAATGGGTTTTCCATTACCATTGTCGTTTTAATTAACGAAACATTCAGAAAAGAGAAGATTATAATAATGATAACAACATTCATAGAATAGAATAATGGTAAAGGGGGTGAAAAAACCTGATTACAATCAAGAACCTGGTAAAATCGTTCGGCCAACATGTAGTTTTAAACGGAATCAATCTTTCCGTTGCGGAAAAAGAGGTTGTCGTCATCATTGGTGCCAGTGGTTCTGGGAAAAGTACACTGCTTCGCTGTCTTAATTTTCTTGAGATGTTCAATCAGGGTGAAATTTTCTTAATGGGAGAAAAAATTGATCCGACTAAAACAAATTTAAATAAAATCCGAGAAGAAGTCGGAATGGTTTTTCAACATTTCAATCTTTTTCCCCATAAAAATGTACTGGAAAATGTCATGGAAGCGCCTGTATATGTAAGAAAATTGGACAAGTCTTTGGCTAAGGAAAGAGCGTTAAAAATGCTTGAAAAGGTCGGATTAAGCGATAAGGCCGCTGCCTATCCAAAGAGTCTTTCCGGCGGTCAAAAGCAACGGGTCGCTATCGCCCGTGCCCTTGCGATGGAACCTCGAATCATTCTTTTCGATGAACCGACTTCAGCTCTCGATCCGGAACTGGTTGGAGAGGTTCTTATGGTCATGAAGCAGCTGGCAAAGGAAGGGATGACCATGATGGTGGTTACTCATGAAATGGGCTTTGCACGAGAAGTGGCGGACCGGGTGGTATTTATGGGTGATGGAGTGATTTTAGAAGAGGGTCCACCGGAAGCATTTTTCAAGAACCCCCAAAATGAAAAAACAAAACAATTTTTAAACAGTATTCTTTAAAAAAGAAGGAGTTTTGTCATGAGAAACCGCTGGTTCACTGGATTATTAGTGTTTTTGATATTGATTCCGCTACTGCTTACTGCCTGTAGTACGTCTGAAAAAAGCAGCGGTACGGAACAGAAGGAATTTCTCTATGCGATGAGCGGTCTCTACAAACCGTTTAATTTTAAAGAAAATGGCAAATTGCAAGGTTTTGATGTGGAAATTGGAGAGGCGCTGGCAAAAAAAATGGGGATGAAGCCGGTTCCGGTCACTAATCCATGGGAGACATTAATTCAGGGATTACAGGCGAAAAAGTATGATGCGATTCTCGCGAGCATGACGGTTACCGAGGAAAGAAAGAAATCGGTCCAATTCACCCATACGTATTATCGTTCAGGTGCACAAATTTTCGTGGCGGAAAACAACCAGGATATTAAATCGGCTGCGGATTTAAAGGGAAAGAAGATTGGTGTTGTGAAGGCCAGTACCTATAAAGATTTGGCTCTGCAGAACACGGATAAGAATCAAGTAGTTGAGTATGACAGTGACATTACTGCGCTCATGGACTTGCCGACTGGAAGGCTGGATGCGGTCATTACCGATCAAATGATCGGACTACCGATTATTAAAGCGGGTGCCATCAAAATTAAGGATGTAGGTAAAACCCTCTCCCAGGATGACCAGGCGATTGCGGTTCGAAAGGAAGACAAGGAATTGTTGGACAAATTAAATAAGGCGCTTGATGAAATTATTAAAGATGGAACCTATGAAAAAATCAGCAATAAATGGTTCGGTCGCAGTATTTTAGGTGAGTGATAGGGTTTTTAGTTTTTTAGGGCGACTTACAAAAAAGAGGAAAGAGGGTGAGGTTCATCGTAAATATTTTTATGGATACCTATGAAATATTTATCTTTGCGGCGCTTCTCACCTTGAGGCTAACCATCACATCATTGCTGATCGGATGTATCATAGGACTTGTCATCTCTTTTTTCAGAATCTCAAGCAACAAATGGCTGAATAAGGCTGCATTGGTCTATATTGGTTTGATTCGCGGGACTCCTTTAATCGTGCAAATTGCGATTCTGTATTTCGGAATTGCCTCCATTGTTACTCTATCCCAGTTCTGGGCAGGAGCATTGGCACTGGCGATACATAGTGGAGCCTATATCGCAGAAATTTTCCGAGGTTCCATACAGGCGATTGACCAGGGACAAATGGAGGCAGCAAGATCACTTGGTATGTCCTATACACTGGCTATGCGGCGAATAATATTGCCCCAGGCATTAAAGTTGTCAATCCCGCCGCTTGGCAACCAATTTATAATCGGCTTAAAAGATTCCTCACTGGTTGCTTATGTTGGCATGTCTGATTTGTGGGGCTCAGGGTTAACAGAGGCCTCTTCCAACTATCAGCAGTTGGATACCTATATTGTGGTAGGGTTATACTATCTGGTCCTTGTCATGTTATTTTCCTATATACTTCGTAAATTAGAACGGCGTTTGGATGTAGATTCAAAAATAGCTTCTTAAAATATAAATGCTTAGTTCTATTTGAAAATGGCTTACCCCTTCATCATTCATATGAAAAAACAAATGAAGTTTTAATGTAAAAGTGTTACAAAATAGAAGCCTAATCCACTATATTATGAGTAATTTTCTAACCTTTGGTGAGATTGCGTCAACGTTAATGAAGTGTAATTCAATTTGGAGGGTGTTTCCAAGTATAATTCCTTTGGAGCACCCTCTTGCATTTATAAAATCGATAAATAATTTAACCTGCTAAAAAAACCGAGGATTGCCATTTTTATTGGTAAATTTTCCTCAGCAAAATCGGAGTACAGGTAAGAACAAATGATTTTTAAATAACGGCTAAATTATATGGTAAAATATACGCAGGAAATAATTGTAATAAGGTTTGTTTTATTACCTATTACTTTAATAAATTTCAAGTAGTTAAAGGCAGGGAGTAAATATGAAATTGGTCCTTAGCAGAAAAGGGTTTGATTCCGGTAGTGGAGGCTGCTTATCTCCTTATAATCACGACACAGGTCAATACATATGGTTTCCAATACCAGAAAAGGTTAATAGTTATTCAAATCAGATTAGATATTCAGATATAGCAATTAAAAATGAATATCTTAGCGGATTAAAAGGATCTAGCCTGAGTGAAGTTTATAAAAGTTTTAAAGGAACAGACCGTGTTAAGGTACGGAGAAATGAGTATGCTCCCATTAACGATCATGAATTATTTGCACACTTTGACCCAATGCTAGGTATTCCTCCTTGGATGGAAGAGAATGAAAACTGTATAGTTGGGAAAGCGTTTGGCCAATTTAATGCTGCACCTCAATTAGGCAATCACAATGTCAATGAAGGGTCTATTTTTTGGTGGTTTTCAGTCAACAGTAAATAGAAAAATATCAGGACATTATATTTATGGTTGGTTAAAAGTAAAGAAGAGAATAGAAACCTATAAGGAATGTAAAGAAATTCTTGAACAATACAATCTCCATCATCATCCTCACAACACTGAAGCTGCTTTTAAAAGAAACCAGAAAAACTATATTTTTATACCTGACCAGTGGTTATTCGAGGATTTAAATATCCCCGGCTGCGGTTATTTTACTTCGTTAAACGATGATCTATTACTTTCTGCCAGTAAGGAATCTAGTAAAGCTACTTGGAAACTGCCAGATTTCTTCTACAAAAAATTTAACACAGGTACACCATAAGACATGGGAAAACTCACAAAATGGATTTTGTACTGTAAAGACGGGGATTGGGCAAGAGTTTGTTACACAACTATCAGAAAACGGAGAAGAATGGTTAAGGGAGCTATTCTTGAAAAATAAAAATAATATCTATAGTCATGAACTACCTACTGTAAGGGGTGAAGAATTGAGCTTTGAAGAATATTTAATACAGAAGCATATTCTAAAAAAAGGTGAAGGAAAGTTAAAGCCTATATCTGTAAATCAATATATGAATAGATTAGAAAGTATGCGTCGCCTTGGTATATATAACGAAGAAAATCAGATTGATTCTACTCTGGTTAGAAAAATCCAAGAGCAGTATAAAGATTGGAAAACATACGAAAAAACGATTGTGCATTACCTAAATTATAAAGCTATTAAACTCAATAGGGTGATGAAATGATTGAAATGATTTGGAAAAGAATTGTGGATAATGAAGGGGAGATTTTCAAACAAATCCGTGGAAAAGAATTTTCCTACCAAGTGTTTGGGAATGCAATTAGCCTTAGTACAACAAACCATCAAGTACCAAAAAGCCAATTTGAAAAAGCATTAAAATTTGTTCCCTTGGTGAATACAACAGAAATACAACATTTAAGAGCACCATCATATATTTTTGCGATTTTAATGGATCAACGGATAAAGCAAAACAACTGGTGATGAAGATAGTCACAATTATTATCTACTAGATAACAAGGATATAAGTTTGTAGAAATTAATGAAATAACTTTTGCAGATATCAAAGAAAGACGACATATAGAAAATGGAATAGTAAATGTTCTGAGATTTTGGGTAAAGATTTTTAAATAATTGTACAAGAGTATGATAAGTTCGAAGTAAATGAAAGACTGGATTTACTAGCTCTAAAAAGAGATAGTAATGTAATTATTTCCTAAGACTTTTAATTCGGGACGTGCACTATTATTACGTTATTAACTGTGAATTGTTCTTACACTATTTTTAATTCTAACAATTAAGCGAAACAGGGGAATATGATGTTAGGGACCATAC
>NZ_JBALNY010000214.1:0-273 GCF_036962145.1 Bacillus sp. JJ1764
TCGTATATGGGTACCACAAAAATTGACATTGATAAATTACTAGAAGCAACGACCGATCTGACAGCTGAGAAAAATAATTATTTTATGACATTGGAAGAAATTGATCGATTATTAGATCATACAAAGGAATGGTAAGGAATATTATTGTTTCGGTCGAAAAGTAATTTCATAAAAAGTTGGAGGTCTTCTTAGCGGAAGACCTCTTTTCTTTTATTCGGGGCATTCCAATTAGATTATGTCGCTTTAAAGCAAAAAAATATTTTTGTGATTTCT
>NZ_JBALNY010000214.1:286-7534 GCF_036962145.1 Bacillus sp. JJ1764
GAATAATTTTTAATATAATAAATTTTTAGATAATTGGTAATTTAAAATTATTTTAGGGGGTTTTTTATTCATGAAGAAAAAGGTTCAAGCCTTGTCAATGGCATTAGCAGGCATGCTGCTATTTGCCGGATGCAGTAGCAAGGAAACTGGTAGTTCGGAAAAAGGAAGTAAGGATGCGAAGTATACGGTAGGAATTTCGCAATTTGCGCCACACCCATCATTAGATGCGGCAACAAAGGGTTTTAAAAAGGCCTTGAAAGACAAAGGAATTGATGTCAAATTTGATGAGCAAAATGCACAAGCAGACATGAACAATACACAGACGATTGCCAAGAATTTTGTCGGTGATAAAGTTGACTTGATTTTCGCCAATGCCACACCAAGTGCTACGGCCGCTCTAAATGCAACAAAGGACATTCCAATCGTATTTACATCCGTTACTGACCCGATTGGAGCGGGCTTTGTGAAATCCTTTGATCAACCTGGCAAAAATATAACTGGTACAACGGATAACCATCCAGATGCTACAAAGAAAACAATCAGTTTTATTACACAAGAGGTAAAAGCGAAAAACGTAGGTGTAATTTATAACTCAGGTGAACAAAATTCAGTAGTTCAAGTGAAAGAAGTTAAAAAATTAGTGGAAGATAAAGGGGCAAAACTTGTAGAGGTTTCCGTTGCGAATACATCTGAAGTAAAGCAAGCAGCTGAATCCTTAGTGGGCCGTGTAGATGCTATTTATATTCCTACAGATAATACAGTTGTTACAGCACTTGATTCTGTTATTGCCATTTCAAATAGCAAGAAAATCCCATTATTCGTAGGAGAATTGGATTCTATGAAGAAAGGAGCTGTCGCAGCGAGCGGATTTAGTTATTTCGACCTTGGTTACCAATCTGGTCTAATGGCAGCTGACATTTTAACTGGGAAGAAAAAACCATCTGAAATTCCGGTTGAACTGCCAAAGAGCCTGAAGCTAGTTATTAACAAAGCTGCAGCGGAAGCTCAAGGATTAAAAGTGAAGGATGAATGGAGCAAGCTTGGCGAATTTTATGATGGAAAATAACGAGTAAAATATAGGTTGGAGTCAATCTCTTGGGATTGACTCCGGTTTCTTTACATAATATATAAAAAAACGTAGTAGAAAGGAAGATTCTTATGTTTACAGCCATATTTGGATCATTTGAAGCGGGAATAATATATGCAATAATGGCCATTGGCGTCTATCTTTCCTTTCGTATTTTGGATTTCCCGGATTTAACGGTAGACGGAAGTTTTGTCACTGGCGGCGCCATAGCAGCGATCCTGATCACAAATGGTGTCAACCCGTTCATCGCCACTCTTTTGGCATTAGTTGCCGGATTTCTTGCCGGGTGCATGACCGGAATCCTTCATACTTTTGGAAAAATTAACAACTTGCTATCCGGAATTTTAATGATGATTGCTCTTTATTCTATTAATCTCAGAATTATGGGTCGCTCCAATCTCCCTTTATTAAATACGGAGACCATCTTTACGAAAATTGGCGATCTTTTTGAAAAGATTGGAATAGATTCCGCTTTAAATCATGTATTAACATTAATTGGACTAGGAGACAGTCTGCCGGAAACTTGGGGAATTCTTATTTTTATGTTCATTGTTACATTCCTCATCAAATTTATTACCGACTGGTTCTTAAAAACCGAAATTGGTCTTGCCATCAGGGCGACGGGTGATAACCAACGCATGATTCGCAGCTTCTCCGCCAATACAAATCTTTTGACAGTACTAGGCCTGGGTCTTTCTAATGCATTGGTGGCCTTTTCCGGTGCCTTAATCGCTCAGCAAGGTGGCTTTGCTGATGTGGGCATGGGGATTGGGATGATTGTGATTGGGCTGGCTTCCGTTATTATCGGTGAAGCTCTGTTTGGCACTAAAACAATAGCAAGAACGACACTAGCCGTTATAGGCGGTTCGATTATTTACCGAATTGTGGTCTCAATAGCTCTAAGATTTGAATTTTTAGAGCCTGGAGATATGAAGCTGATTACTGCCATTATCGTCATTCTTGCATTAACCATGCCAAAAATCATTGATCGGTCCAAAGAAAAAAAACGCAAGTCTCGCCGCAAAGCGGAAAAAATCAAAATTATACAAGCTTCTGTAAAGGGTGAAAATCATGCTGCAATTAAATCAGATTCATAAAATTTTTAATGAAGGGACACCTGATGAAAAAATTGCCATCAATCATGTTAACCTCACCCTAAAGGAAGGGGATTTTGTAACAGTAATCGGAAGTAACGGTGCTGGAAAATCCACGTTAATGAACATCATTTCCGGTGTATTAATACCGGATGTGGGTGAAGTTTATATCGATGGTAAAAATGTAACGCAAATGTCGGAGTTCAAGCGTTCCAAAATGATTGGCCGTGTGTTCCAGGATCCAATGGCTGGGACAGCTCCGAGCATGACCATTGAAGAAAATTTGGCCATGGCCTACTCGCGCAATAAATCCAGAACTATTAGAAGAGGTGTAACAAAAAAGCGTCGCGATTATTTCCGCGAAGTATTGGAGTCATTACACTTAGGCTTGGAAAACAGACTTAGCGCAAAAGTCGGCTTACTATCAGGTGGTGAAAGGCAAGCTCTTTCCTTATTAATGGCGACCTTTACTGAGCCTTCCATTTTGCTGTTGGATGAGCATACTGCTGCACTAGATCCATCGCGGGCTGAGTTAATTACGAATTTAACGAAGGAAATTGTGGATAAATATAAGCTTACAACCTTAATGGTCACTCATAATATGCAGCAGGCGATTGATCTTGGAAATCGATTAATCATGATGGATAAGGGTCAAATCATTTTAGAGGTTAATGAGCAGGAAAAAGAGAAGCTTACGATAGAAGGGTTACTTGAAGAATTTAAACGGATTCGTGGGGTCCAAATGGCGAGTGACCGTGCGATTCTTTCATAAAAAATATTTTAGATCATTTTTATCTAAAATATTTTTGTAGAAAACATAATAAAAGGCTTAAAAGTAGAAACATGCTCGTTTATGGGTATGTTTCTTTTTTTAATGTTATTGAAAAAGAAAGTCCCTTTACTGCCCGAAAGCGTTACTGCTTTAGCTCCAATTCTTGAGTAGACGGGACCCTTCGACTTAAAATAAATTCTGAATATTATAATAGTATTGAAAAAAGGGGGCCTATGGATGAAAGAAAATAGAGTTCGGGCAGAAGAATTGGCGGAGGATTTTTTTCCGGTTCAAGATGTTGATTATATCGAAATTTACACAGGTAATGCGAAACAGGCATGTCACTATTTTTGCACCGCCTTTGGTTTTAAACCTGTTGCTTACTCTGGATTAGAAACGGGTAATCGGGAAGCGGTTTCATTTGTACTTGAACAGAGAAATATCCGCTTAGTTCTAACAGGATCTTATCAAGAATCAAGCCAAGTGGCCCAATTTGTTCAAAAACATGGAGATGGAGTAAAAGATGTAGCCCTTTTAGTAGATGATGTGGAAAAAGCATATGCTGAGGCCGTAACCAGAGGTGCTATTGCGGTGACAGCGCCTTTTGAGTTGACAGATGAACTGGGAGTTGTCAAAAAGGCGGTTATTGGAACCTATGGAGATACGATCCATACTTTAATTGAGCGAAAGCATTATCAAGGAGTGTTTTTGCCAGGATTTCAACCATTCTCATCTAATTTGCCGATTGCCGATGCCGGCTTGATCGGGTTCGATCATGTGGTAGGCAACGTCGAAAGTATGGAGGAATGGGTTGAATATTACTCAAGAGTCATGGGCTTTAGAGAAATGAAGCATTTCACCGATAAAGATATCACAACAGAATATTCCGCTCTCATGTCAAAAGTCATGCATAATGGTGGACGTATCAAGTTCCCAATCAATGAACCGGCGGAGGGAAAACGTAAATCGCAAATTCAAGAATACCTGGAGTTTTATAATGGACCAGGAGTTCAGCACTTGGCCATATTAACGGAGGATATTGTTTCAACCGTTACCACCTTAAAAAAGAATGGGGTCGAATTTCTATCAACACCTAGTACTTATTATGAATCGCTTGGTGAACGAATTGGTAACATTGATGAAGAAATAGAAAAACTTAGGGAATTGAATATCTTGGTGGATCGCGACGATGAGGGATATCTCCTGCAAATCTTTTCAAAGCCGATTGTAGACCGTCCAACATTATTTATTGAAATCATTCAACGCAAAGGGGCTAGGGGCTTTGGTGAAGGAAACTTTAAGGCCTTATTTGAATCAATTGAGCGGGAACAGGAACGTCGGGGGAACTTATAAAAATGAAATTTGTAACCTTCGAAAAAAAGGATGGGACAATTCGGACCGGAATATTATTGAATTCAGATCATATAATCGATCTTTATGAAGCATCTAATGGTGAACTGCCAGAGAGCTTTTTAGATTTTCTAGATTCCAGTGAAATTAATTTGGAAAAAACAAGAAACTTAGTTAATCTTACTGAAATCGATAAAGGAGTGTATCCCATATCAGCTGTAAAACTAATGGCACCATTACCTGTACCCCGAAGCTTTCGAGATTTTTATGCCTTTGAGCAGCATGTGAAAACAGCAAGACAAAAAAGAGGCCTTGATATGATTCCAGAATGGTATGAAATCCCTGTTTTCTATTTTTCCAATCATCTAGCTATTAAGGGGCCTGGGGAGCCTATAGAGAAGCCGCTAGAGTGCAAAAGTCTCGATTATGAACTAGAATTAGCCTGTATCATTGGGAAGCAGGGAAAAGATATAAAAGCGGCTGACGCTGATCAGTATATTTTTGGTTACTGCATCTTAAACGATTGGAGCGCCAGAGACTTACAGCGGAAAGAAATGGTGGTGGGACTGGGCCCGGCCAAAGGTAAAGATTTTGCCACATCCATTGGCCCATGGATTGTTACAAAGGACGAACTGGAGCCATTAAAAAGAGCAAAAGGTTTTAATCTCACAATGAAAGCCAAAGTCAATGGAATTCCACTATCAGAAGGCAATGTAGGGGACATCTATTATTCTTTTGGGGAAATGATTGAGAGAGCGTCAAAAGGTGTCTCTATATATCCTGGGGAAATCATCGGATCGGGAACAGTTAGTACGGGCTGCATTCTTGAGTTGGGGACTAGTGTCCATCGCTGGCTCTTGCCTGGGGATCAGATTGAGTTGGAAATAGAACATCTAGGTGTATTAGAAAATACGATTGTAGCAGAAAAGAGGTGAAAAGGTTGTTTTACAGGCAAATGGGTCAAATCCCTCATAAGCGACACACCATTTTTAAAAAGGAAGATGGGAATTTATATCGAGAACAGGTTATGGGAACGCGAGGGTTTTCAGGAACACAGTCCATTCTCTATCACCATTTTATGCCGACGGAGGTGGTCAAGACAGATCTTCATCGGGGTTACCTACCCGAATATGAAGAACAGATTCCACTTAAGCATCGACACTTTTTTACTGGTACAGTAAGTAAATCAGGTGATGCTGTTTCTGCTAGGTATTATCTTTTGGGGAATCAGGATCTTTTAATCGGTACCGCCAATGTGACTGAGCCTATGAAAAACTATTATCGCAACGGCGATGGTGATGAGCTATTGTATATCCATAATGGTTCGGGGAAGTTGGAAACGATGTTCGGCACTCTTTCCTATCGTGCAGGAGATTACCTGATGATCCCTATTGGAACAATCTACCGAATGGTACCAGACCAGGATGAACCCACAAAAATTCTGTTCCTCGAATCCTTTAGTCACATCACGACACCTAGGCGTTATCGGAATGAATATGGGCAGCTATTGGAGCATAGTCCCTTTTGTGAGCGGGATATTCGTGGACCAGAGAACTTGATCACTCACGACCAAAAAGGAGAATTTGAGGTACTAACTAAATCAAGGGGAGCCATCCATAGCCATATTCTTGGACACCATCCTTTTGATGTCATCGGGTGGGATGGCTATTTATATCCTTGGGCGTTTAATATTGAGGATTTTGAACCAATCACCGGTCGGGTCCACCAGCCGCCGCCTGTCCATCAGACGTTTGAAGGAAACAATTTCGTAGTTTGCTCTTTTGTTCCACGTTTGTACGACTATCATCCAAAAGCAATCCCGGCTCCATATTACCACAGCAATGTTAATAGTGATGAACTGCTATATTATGTAAAGGGTAATTTTATGAGTCGAAAAGGGATACAGGAAGGTTCGATTACACTCCATCCAAGTGGCATTCCACATGGTCCGCATCCTGGAAAAACGGAGGCTAGTATCGGCAAGAAGGAAACATTAGAACTCGCTGTCATGATTGATACCTTCCATCCGCTAAAAGTAGTAAAGCAAGCAGCGGAACTGGAGGATCCAGCCTATATGTACTCATGGGTTGAAAACAAATAATTTATCTTGAAATACAATCCGGTATAGGGTTGTATTTTTTACATAAACCATTACAAAGGTATTATCTTTAAAAACATGCTATCCTGAAAATATCGAGTCTTTATTGTGAGGTGAAATGATGGCTCAGGAGAAGATAATAGCAAAATTAAAACAGCATATACCGACGATTTTAGGGAGTAAGAACTTTTCAAAATATGCGGTGATGATTCCTCTCATTCTAAAAGAGGACGGAGTTCATGTATTGTTTGAGGTTCGCTCGCTTGAATTAAGGCGGCAGCCAGGGGAAATTTGCTTTCCGGGTGGAAGAATTGATGCCAATGACTCGGACGAGAAAGCCGCAGCAATTAGAGAGACAATGGAAGAATTAGGTCTAAGCAGTAATGAAATACAGGAAGTTTATCCTCTCGATTACATGGTTTCGCCCTTTGGCATGATTGTGTATCCCTTTGCAGGCTTTATTAGTGAACATGCCCAGATTAAACTGAATCCTGCCGAGGTTGGTGAAGTATTTTCAGTCCCATTATCTTTCTTTTTTGAAAAAGAACCAGAGATTTATCAAATAGAATTAAAAATGGAACCAGAGGAAAATTTCCCGTTTGACCTCATTGTCGGTGGTGAAAATTATAATTGGCGGACTCGTGGGATGAAGGAATATTTTTATTTATATGAGGATAAAACCATCTGGGGACTTACAGCAAGGATTCTTTCGCATTTTATTGAATTAATTCGTTGAAGGAAAACACAGATTTTCTCTGTGTTTTTTTTGTGCTGTCTTTTCAGAAAATACAATTGTTTTTCTAAGGTGGAATAAAGTGCTTGAAAATTTTTAAAATTAAGTTAAAAT
>NZ_JBALNY010000214.1:7542-9097 GCF_036962145.1 Bacillus sp. JJ1764
GAATGAAGGTAGTTAAGTTTGGGGGATCCTCTTTATCCTCAGGTCCGCAGCTAGAAAAAGTATTTCAGATTGTTATGTCGGACCCTGAGCGTAAGGTTGTAGTGGTATCAGCACCGGGAAAGCGGTCCAGTGATGACATAAAAGTAACAGATTTATTAATTGAGTGTGCAGAACAATGCTTGCAGGGTGCCGATTGGAGCGGTCCTTTAAAAGCGGTCATTGCCAGATATAAAGATATTGCAGAAGAGTTATCTTTATCTTCAGAAGTTATTGATGAGATATCAGAAGATTTGTTCAATAGATTGAATGGAGACCAACGGAATTCAGAGCGCTTTATCGACCTATTGAAGGCGAGTGGGGAGGATAATAACGCAAAATTGGTGGCGGCCTACTTCCGTAAAATGGGTGTTCAGGCATCTTACATAAATCCCAAAGAGGCAGGATTGCTCGTCAGTGATGAACCGGGTAACGCACAAGCACTTCCAGAGGCGTATGAAAATTTATTCGCACTAAGACATCAGCCTGGAATTTTGATCTTCCCTGGATTTTTTGGCTACAGTAAAGAAGGGGACGTCTATACGTTTTCTAGAAGCGGTTCCGATATAACCGGTTCCATTCTTGCCAACGCCTTAAAGGCCGAATTATATGAGAATTTTACAGATGTTGATGCTGTTTACTCAGTAAATCCGTTTATTGTAAATTCCCCTAAAGAGATTAAGGAATTGACGTATCGGGAAATGAGAGAATTATCCTACGCCGGTTTTAGTGTCCTCCATGATGAAGCTCTTGTCCCGGCTTTTCGTGCAGGGATCCCGGTACAGGTAAAAAATACGAATAACCCTGGGGCACCGGGAACTAAGATTGTTGCTGAGCGGGATAATACCAATGGTCCCGTGATAGGGATTGCCAGTGATCAAGGTTTTTGCAGTATTTATGTCAGCAAATACTTAATGAACCGGGAAATTGGCTTTGGACGCAGACTATTGGGAATCTTAGAGGATTTCGGCCTTTCTTATGAGCATACTCCTTCGGGAATAGACGATGTTTCAGTGATTTTACGAGAAAATCAGTTTGATGAACAAACTGAGCAAAAAATCATTAGCCGGATCAAAAACGAACTGAATGCCGATGAAGTTAAGTTTGAACACAGCCTCGCACTGATTATGGTGGTAGGCGAAGGAATGCGCCATAATGTTGGAACAATGGCCAAAGCCTCAAAAGCCCTTGCTAAGGCAGAAGTTAATATTGAAATGATCAACCAGGGTTCATCAGAAGTGAGCATGATGTTTGGTGTAAAAGTAGTCGATGAAAAAAGAGCAGTAAAAGCTTTATATGACGAGTTTTTTGCCGCCGTACCGGTCTAAAGACATTTCTTACAAAAAGCCACTAGCAAAATTTGAGTAAATTTTAAATTTTCCTTTCATTGCATTTTTAGTCCAATTCAATATGAATTGGACTATTTACTTTATAAAAGGCAAAAACGGAGGAATGTTTCCGAAGCCAAGCCAACTTTAGACAAGGAAGATGTAAAAAACATTTGATGTCTGAAGCTGAG
>NZ_JBALNY010000215.1:0-2305 GCF_036962145.1 Bacillus sp. JJ1764
ACATTTGAGTCCATTTTGCATTTTACTATATGAAGCGTGAATAAAAAAGCTTTAAGTTTTGACAGATAAATGAAAATTAAAGAACAATTATAAAATTTCCATACATTTTGGATATCTATTATGATCCCAAATGAAAAGAGTGGTACGAGTCCACTCTTAACTTTGTTGCTCTTCCTTATAATCACATGAAACACACTGTACCTGAACGCCTTTTTTCAACTTCTTCTCAACTAGAAGTCCATCACATTTAGGACAAGGTCTTGGTAGTGGCTTATCCCATGAAATGAAATCACATTCAGGGTATCGGCTACATCCATAGAAAATTCGTTTTTTCTTACTTTTACGTTCAACAATTGTTCCTTCTTTACAAGTAGGACAGGTAACCCCAATTTCTTTGACAATTGGTTTTGTGTTTCGGCATTCTGGAAAATTGCTGCACGCCATAAACTTACCGTACCGCCCTAGTTTGAACACCATCGGACTGCCACAATTCTCACAATCCTCACCAGCTGGCTCGTCTTTAATTTCGACTTTTTGCATTTCCTGCTCTGCTTTGTCCAAACTAATTTTAAATTCTTTATAGAATTCATCAATAAGTTGAACCCAATGGAGTTTACCATCCTCAATATTATCTAATCCCTGCTCCAATTTTGCAGTAAATTCCGCATTTACAATTTCCGGGAAAAACTCAACCATTGATTCATGAACGATTTCACCAAGTTCAGTTGGAACAAATCGCTTATTATCAAGGGCTACATAGCCTCGCTTTTGAATCGTATCCAATGTAGGAGCATAGGTGGATGGACGGCCAATCCCCAACTCCTCTAGCGTCTTTACAAGCCTTGCTTCCGTATATCTCGGCGGCGGTTGGGTGAAATGCTGTTTGGGTTCAATATCTTTTTTAAAAACCTCATCGCCTTCATTTAAATCCGGAAGCATTTTATTGGTTTCATCCACTTGGTCATCTGACCCTTCAACATAAAGCTTCATAAAACCTGGAAATTTAACTTTTGAACCGGTTGCACGAAAAACCGCTTTTCCATTTTGTAAATCAACACTCATTGTATCCATCACAGCCTGAGCCATTTGGCTTGCTAAAAAACGTTCCCAAATCAATTTATAAAGTCTTAATTGATCCCTAGATAGAAACTCCTTCAAACTATTAGGATCTCTGAAAGTGCTCGAAGGGCGTACTGCTTCATGTGCATCCTGTGTGTTTGCCTGTTTCTTTTCCTTTTGTGGCTCATTTCGTAAAAATTGAGCACCGTACTCTGAAGTTATATATTCAGAAGCTTCCTTTTGTGCAACCTCGGAAATTCTGGTTGAATCTGTTCTCATATACGTAATCAGACCCACGATTCCTTCTTTGCCAAGCTCAATTCCCTCATAAAGCTGCTGCGCTAGCATCATAGTCTTTTTGGCTCGGAAATTAAGTTTTCGTGCTGCTTCCTGCTGTAATGATGACGTCGTAAATGGAGGAGCGGGATTTCTTTTTCGCTCCTTTTTTGAAACAGAAATCACTTTAAATGTATTGCCTTTCATTTCACGTAAAATACTTTCCACGTCTTGTTCCGATTTTAACTCATGTTTTTCATGATTTATTAACGAATGGAAAGAAGCATTAAATTGTTCTGTCCCTTTTAAAAACTGCCCATCAATGGTCCAGTACTCTTCTGGGATAAAAGCCTTAATTTCATTTTCTCTGTCAATGATTAAGCGGACCGCTACCGATTGAACCCTGCCGGCACTGAGACCTTTTTTTACCTTTTTCCAAAGTATTGGGCTGATATTATAGCCCACAAGTCGGTCCAAAATTCTTCGTGCCTGTTGGGCATCTACCAAATCCATGTTGATTGCCCGCGGAGTCTTAAAAGAATCTTTAATGGCATCCTTTGTAATTTCGTTAAAAACTACGCGGCAATCTGACGATGTATCCACATCAAGACTATGTGCTAAATGCCAAGCGATTGCTTCCCCTTCGCGATCAGGGTCAGCTGCCAGATAAACTTTTTTTGCTTTTTTGGCTGCTGTTTTTAATTCTTTTAGGACCGGACCTTTTCCGCGAATGGTTATATATTTTGGCTGGAAACCATTATCAACATCTACACCCGTTTGACTACGAGGCAAATCTATTACATGGCCCATCGAAGCTTTAACCTTATATTTCTTTCCTAAATACCGTTCAATGGTTTTAGCCTTTGCCGGTGATTCCACGATTACAAGATAATCCGACATAAAAATCCTCCTTAAGAGGGAAGTATGTAGCACCAGAATGTTGTTTAGAAAGACAATATCCAAAATGCTT
>NZ_JBALNY010000215.1:2385-6522 GCF_036962145.1 Bacillus sp. JJ1764
ACATTAATGACAACTTATCTTTAAAAAATACTTTACAAAACTTCCATATCCCATATTTTTCAATTCTATATTATTATCCATCTTATTTTACCAGTTTTTATATATTCTTTTTTTCGAACATCTGTTGGAAAATGTAATACATATNNTAATTTCAACCTTTTTATGTTAATTTTTCGTTGTTTATTCAAAAAAACAGTATATTTTCCTATTTTCATCACTATTAGTTAGAGTTTTATCTAATTTCTTCTAAAATATCCTCTGCCCCAGTTACAAGTTTAGCACCTTGTTGAATTAGCTCATTCGCCCCGTTAGAATTCGGGTTGAAAATACTTCCTGGGAGCGAAAAAACATCCCGCCCCTCATTCACCGCATAATTCGCTGTTATTAAGGACCCGCTTTTTCGTTTAGCTTCTATTATAAATGTACCTTTTGATAAACCGCTAATAATTCGATTTCGAGCAGGAAAATGCCATCTTTGCGGCTTCGTATCCGGCGGGTACTCGGAGACAATCAGTTGTGTTTTCATCATATCTAACGCAAGATTGATATTCTCCCTAGGATATATATGATATAGCCCTCCTGCTATTACCGCAATGGTTTTCCCATGATTTTTCATGGCGTATTCGTGTGCGAGCGTATCGACTCCTTTTGCCAACCCACTCACTATCAGAACATCATTTTTAATCAATTCCGGAAAAATATGACGAATGGCATTTATTCCATATTGGGTGACTTGTCGCGATCCTACTACGGCAAGTTTTGGATTGGCTGCTAATAGTGATAGATCTCCCTTAGCAAAAAGTGCCCATGGAGGTTGATAAATTTCTTTCAAATGTTGGGGATATTCTTTATCGAATATCGTTACTACAGAAATCTGGTTGTTTTTATACTGGCGAATTTGGTCACGGATTGTTTCAGGATGGAAGAATAATGAGGGTTGAAGGATAGGAGTTTGAGGTGAGGTGTTCATTATATCATAAAAATCACTATCAGTCTCAAGAGGATTAAAAGAATCTAAGGAAGGGTCTTGCTTCAAGATTTGAAAAACCATTTTCCAAGTGGAATTGGGATAGTGAAGTAAGGCAATTAATTTTTCTTTAAATACTTCCATATGGATACCTCCAAAAATTGATATAAAGAAATAGTCCCCCACTCTGAATGAGGGACTTTTATGTTAAACAAGGTGATTTTTTAATGAGTTTTACACTTTTCGTAAAGGCCTTTTTCTTTTAACACTTCAATTAATGTCTCACCCATGACAGAAGGAGTTTCAGCTACTTTAATACCGCACTCGTTCATAACACGGATCTTTTCGTCTGCTGTGCCTTTTCCGCCTGAAATAATGGCACCAGCATGGCCCATACGTTTTCCTGGAGGTGCTGTTCGGCCGCCGATAAAGCCGACAACAGGCTTAGTCATATTGGCCTTAATCCATTGTGCCGCTTCTTCCTCAGCCGTTCCGCCAATTTCGCCGATCATGATAACAGCATAGGTTTCTGGATCTTCATTAAATGCTTTAAGAACATCAATAAAGTTTGTACCGTTGACCGGGTCTCCACCTATTCCAACCGCAGTTGTTTGACCTACTCCCGCTTGAGTTAATTGATGGACAGCCTCATAGGTTAACGTACCAGAGCGGGAAACAACTCCAACATGTCCTTTTGTATGAATATATCCAGGCATAATACCGATTTTACATTCATCAGGAGTAATTACTCCAGGACAGTTTGGACCCACTAAACGAGTCTTTTTGCCTTCCATGTAACGTTTTACCTTCACCATATCCAATACAGGAATATGCTCGGTAATACAAATAACTAAATCTAATTCAGCATCAACCGCTTCAATAATTGAATCGGCAGCAAACGGTGCCGGTACATAGATAACAGAAGCATTTGCACCTGTAGTATCAACCGCTTCTTTTAGCGTATTAAATACAGGTACTCCTTCCACTTCTTGTCCGCCTTTACCAGGAGAAGTTCCTCCTACGATTTGAGTACCATATTCTAGCATTTGTTTTGTATGGAAGCGGGCTGTACCGCCTGTAATCCCTTGTACGATAACCTTCGTATCTTTATTAATAAAAACGCTCACGTTAATTCCCCTTTCTTCGATCCTATTTCACTAATGAAACGATTTTTTGTGCACCATCAGCCATTGATTCCGCTGCAATAATGTTTAAACCGGACTCAGAAAGAATCTTCTTACCCAAGTCAACATTAGTACCTTCTAAACGAACAACAAGCGGAATACTTAAGCCAACTTGTTTAGCTGCTTCCACGACACCCTCAGCAATAACATCACATTTCATGATACCACCAAAGATATTGACAAAAATTCCTTTTACATTAGGATCAGAAAGGATAATTTTGAATGCTTCAGTAACCTTTTCTGCTGTAGCACCGCCCCCAACATCAAGGAAGTTAGCCGGTTCGCCGCCATAATGCTTAACAATGTCCATAGTAGCCATTGCTAATCCGGCGCCGTTAACCATACAGCCGATATTTCCATCTAAAGCAATATAGCTCAAATCATATTTAGATGCTTCGATTTCTTTTGGATCTTCTTCTTCAAGATCACGGTATTCAAGAACATCTTTTTGACGGTATAAAGCATTAGAATCAAAGTTTAATTTGGCATCTAAAGCCATAACTTTTCCATCACCTGTTACAACTAATGGGTTAATTTCAGCAATGGAACAATCTTTTTCAATATATGCATTGTAAAGACCAGTCATAAACTTCACAGCTTGATTGACTAGTTCTTTTGGAATGTTGATATTGAAAGCTAGTCTACGAGCTTGATATGGCATTAAACCAAGTACAGGGTCGATTTCTTCTTTAAATATTTTCTCAGGAGTTTTAGCTGCTACTTCTTCAATTTCTGTACCGCCTTCTTCAGAACCCATTAACACAACACGGGAAGTAGCGCGGTCTAATACTAAACCAACATAGTATTCCTTTTTAATATCGCAGCCTTCTTCAATTAAGAGGCGCTTAACTTCCTTACCTTCAGGCCCTGTTTGGTGGGTAACCAATGTTTTCCCTAAAATCTCACTGGCATATGTACGAACTTCATCAAGATTTTTTGCCACTTTTACACCGCCGGCTTTCCCCCTGCCGCCTGCGTGAATTTGTGCTTTTACAACACAAACTTGTGTACCTAATTCTTTTGCTGCTTCAACCGCTTCTTCAACAGTAAAAGCCACTTTCCCGTTTGGAACCATTACCCCATATTTTCTGAGGATTTCTTTCCCCTGATACTCATGGATATTCATTTCCCATCCTCCTAATCGAACTTTTCAAAAAACTGACTCCGTTTTCATTTTATATAATGACTCAAGCCTTGTCCACCAATAAGCATAAAAATTATATTATCTTTATATTTGGTAATTTTTAACCCTATTAAATATAGATTCTTTTACCACAATCGTTATTTCATCATAATAAAAAGCAGGTCTTCACCTGCTTGTCTTTTATCCTTAATTCACTTGTGTTTCATTTAGAAATTCAAATAGATTCGGTTCAACAAGTTCCTTGATTGGTGAAAATGTTTTACGATGATGAAGGGTAATACCGTATTTTTCTATTGCTGCAATATGGTCCTTTGTACCATATCCCATGTGCTGCCCAAATCCATAATAGGGGTATTCTTTTCCTAACTCTTTCATCCATTGATCACGGGCAACTTTGGCCACTATAGAAGCTGCCGCTATCGATATACTTTTTGCATCGCCCTTTATAATTGATTCAGACGGATATGGTGTCTCTAGCCTCATCGCATCAATTAATAAATAATCAGGATGAGGATGCAAGGCTGAGATTGCTGCTTTCATTGCCTTTTTAGTTGCTTCATAAATGTTTATTTCATCAATTTCTTGTGCCGAAATCATGGCAACACTTAAAGAAAGGGCTTCTTTTCTGATCATTTCATCGTATTCTAAGCGCTTTTTTTCAGATAGCTTTTTTGAGTCATTGATACCAGGTAGAAAAAAATGATCGGGCAGGATCACAGCTGCAGCAACCACTGGGCCAGCAAGAGGGCCTCTCCCTACTTCATCAATGCCAGCAATTAGTTGAAAGCCCTGTGATCGAAATTTGGACTCATAGTGACTCATTTCACGAAATTTCTCAAGAA
>NZ_JBALNY010000215.1:6670-10465 GCF_036962145.1 Bacillus sp. JJ1764
ATAATTTATTCATATTGATCACCTAAACAAATAATGAGGATGTCCCCAAAGTTTAACTTTAAGGCTACCCCCATTATACATCGTCCTTTATAATAGTCTGTTGATTTTAGCACCAATCAACAGAATGGAAAAGCAAAACCCCATAACGTTCTTTATGGTCAGAACTTAATCGTTTTCGTTTTTATCAAGGATATCTTTTGGTCTTTCAAATGAAAGTGGACCAAATTTCTCAGAACGAATTTCTCTTATAACAAGTTCTGCTACTTTGTCATAATCTACTAATCCCCCGCCCGCCAAACAGCCTCTCAATTTACCGATATGATCAAATAGTTCAACAACGTCAGCCGGTACTTCAGTGAATTTATAGCGCTCTTTAAGACGCTCTGGATATTCCCGCTCTAAAAACCTTAAAGAGTAAATCGTCAGCTCCTGTAAATTTAACAGAGTATCCTTAATAGCTCCTGTAATGGCTAATTTCATTCCAACCTCTTGGTCTTCAAACTTTGGCCAAAGAATCCCCGGAGTATCCAGCAATTCCATTTCCTTAGCAACTTTTATCCATTGTTGGGATTTTGTCACCCCAGGAGTATTACCGGTTTTGGCAATATTTTTTTTGGCTAGTCGATTGATTAATGTCGATTTTCCCGCATTGGGGATTCCAACAATCATGGCACGAATTGCTCTCGGCTTGACGCCTTTTGCTCTTAACCTGTCGAATTTTTCCTTCAGGATTTCTTGAGACGCCCTGACAATATCCTTCATTCCTTCGCCTGCTTGGGCATTTACCGCCAATGCTTTAATTCCTTTTTCTGCAAAAAAGGCAATCCATTCCTTGGTTACCTCTTTATCAGCCATATCGGCTTTATTTAATAAAACCAAACGTGGCTTATGCTGAATAATTTCATCAATCATTGGGTTCCTTGAAGAATAGGGAATTCTCGCATCTATTAATTCAAAAATAATATCTACTAGCTTTAATTTCTCTGTGACCTCTCTGCGGGCCTTGGCCATATGACCAGGAAACCATTGAATCGTCAAAAAAGCCACCTCCTTTAAAAACTATACTTATTTCTTTGTCACGATATGGGCATCACTTAGCGGCCAATAAACAATGCTTGTCTTACCGATTACTTTACTCATAGGAATAGTTCCGATATGTCGGCTGTCTTTGCTAAAACGGCGGTTATCACCCATTACAAATAATTCGCCTTTTGGGACAGTAACTTGGCCAATTTTTTCTTTTAAGGTGAATGGTTCTGTTAGTGGACCATCCTCTACTTGTTTTTTATACTCATCGAGATATGGCTCTTTATAGGCTTTGCCATTTACATATAAAGTATCATTTTTATATTCAATCTTATCACCCGGGAGACCAATGACCCTCTTTATATAGTCTTTTTGCTCTGGTGCATGAAAAACAATGATATCAAATCGATGCGGTTCGCCTACTTTATAGGATAATTTGTTTACAATCATCCGATCTTGATCTTTAAGGGTCGGCATCATGGACAATCCGTCAACCACAATGGGTGCAAATAAGAAATAACGAATGACCCCAGCCAGTATCACAGCAATTAAAAGTGCCTTCGTCCATTCCCATAATTCATTTTTCTTTTTAGCCATATAATGTCCCCACCAATCCTACAAATAAATATCTTATTACGCTTATTTTACATAACTTATTCCTAATTAACACGATGGGATGTAGTTTTTTAATGAAACTTTAATATATCATGTAGAAAAACATAAACAAGTGTTGTGTTGTCACAGTACAGTTTCTGCTAGAACTATGTACAAAAAAAGAGCCTGCAGAGCAAGCTCTTTTTCCATATTATCGGATTTCTTTAATACGAGCTTTTTTACCACGAAGGTTACGTAGGTAGTAAAGTTTAGCACGGCGAACTTTACCGCGACGAATAACTTCAAGCTTCGCAATTTTTGGTGTGTGTACTGGGAAAGTACGCTCAACGCCTACTCCGTAAGAAACTTTGCGAACTGTGAAAGTTTCGCTGATTCCACCACCACGACGCTTAATCACAACACCTTCATAAATCTGGATACGTTCACGAGTTCCCTCGATAACTTTTACGTGTACACGTACAGTATCACCAGGACGGAACGAAGGAAGGTCAGAACGAAGTTGTTCTTTAGTGATTTCTTCTATAATTTTATGCATCGTTTTCAACTCCTTCCAACAGATGCTCTTGCAGATATATTCCTATTATTGCAGCGGAACATCGTTATAAGACTTAAATCTGAAACGAGTCCAGTTCAAGTCACAAGAAGTATCATACCATAATTATTCCGGCATCGCAATATTACTGAATTCTTTTTTTACTTCATCCAGCCATTTTTTTTGTTCCGATGTAAGCTCGATTTTTTCAAGAAGGTCAGGCCGTCTCTTCAGAGTTCGACGCAACGCTTCTTTATTACGCCATTCCTCTATCCATTTATGATTTCCTGATAGCAATACATCAGGCACCTTCATGCCGCGAAAATCAGCAGGTCTTGTATAGTGCGGATGCTCTAATAGACCTGTACTGAAAGAATCCTTTTGATGGGATTCCTCGTTACCAAGGACCTCAGGCAACAGCCTGACAACGCTGTCAATGACAACCATTGCCCCAAGTTCACCACCCGTTAACACATAATCGCCGATCGAAATTTCGTCCGTTACTAAGTGTTCACGAATTCGTTCGTCATAGCCTTCATAATGCCCGCAGATAAAAATAAGATGGTCTTCTTTTGCTAAATCCTCTGCCATTTTCTGATTGTGTCGCTTTCCCTGCGGGCATAAAAGAATTACCCTTGGTTGCACTGTATCTGCTTTATCTATCAAATCTGAAACAGCATCAAAAATAGGCTGTGGTTTTAAGACCATTCCAGCACCACCGCCATAAGGATAATCATCAACAGATGCATGTTTATTATCGGCATACTCTCGAAAGTTGACAATATTATAGCTTACCGCTGATTTTTCAGATGCTTTATGTAAAATGGAATGCCCTAAAACACCGGTAAACATTTCAGGAAACAGTGTCAGCACATCAATTTTCATCATGAAAGTAACCCTTCCATCGGTTCAATTAAGATGACTTTCTCTCTGACATCCACCTTTTTTACTACCTCATCAATATAAGGTATTAAAATCTCTTTCCCGTTTTTTCCTTTGATTACCCAAACGTCATTTGCACCTGGAGTAAGAATCTCGGTGACTTTGCCAAGTTCTTCTCCACTCGTTGTCGCAACTAAACAGCCAATAATTTCATGGAAGTAGAATTCGTTTTCTTCTAGTTCAACAAGCTGTGATTCCGGAACTTTAAGAATTCCGTCACGAAAGGCTTCGACCAAGTTGATATTTTCATATCCCTCAAATACCAAGAGGTTAAAATTTTTATGAGTACGATGACTCTTTACCGTTAATTCTACGGGAGTTTCTGATGTCGGTAAAAACAAAAACAATGTATTTCCCGGCTTGTATCGCTCTTCCGGAAAATCAGTTTTGGACACGACCCGAACTTCCCCTTTTACTCCATGGGTATTGACAATCTTACCTACATTAAACCATTTTTCCACTTTTTCACCTTCTATCTTATTTCCTCTATGATGCCGTCCTTCACAATAATCGTCGGGCGCAAATTGGTAGCATCCCACGAATCGCCTACTTTTACTTCGACGATGGCTTGAACTTCTTTTTCTTTTAATTCACTGCCTATTGGTAGGATATGTAATTGTTCGATTTGAAAATCAATCAGCTTTATTTTTTCTTTCCTATTTTGGATTTCTTTTTCAAAA
>NZ_JBALNY010000216.1:0-1602 GCF_036962145.1 Bacillus sp. JJ1764
GAGAGACCCCGCAGGCGCAAGCGCCGAGGAGGCTCGCCGAAACGCCCACGGAAAGCGAAGCACCTGGAGCGCAAATCAACAGCCAAGTTTAACACAGCCAAAAAATAAAAGCATCGATTTTCAAACCGATGCGATCAAACTTATAAAAATAAGTATTGTCTCATTTCCCCATAGCTTTGGAAACCCAGTCTTTCGTAGAGTCGCAGCCCTACCGGTGTTGAATGAAGAACAGCTGTTTTATATCCTTCCAGTTTTGCTATTAAAAGAATAGCTGTCATCATTTCCACCCCAATTCCTTTTCCTTGAAATTCAGGTAATGTTGCCACATTATAAATTCCAGCCACGCCATTACTATAAAAGATTGTTGCGGTTGCGACCGCTGTTCCATTTACATAACCAACATAATGTTCTAAATCAACTTGTTGCTTTGACAATATTTCTGTGAGTGTTTCTGATAAAAATTCTGGTATTTCAAAGGCTGTTGAGCAACATTTCGTGAATCTCTTTGAATCGAATTTATTCCTTACAGGTTTAATAATTAACTCCGGAATTGGATCCGATAGTGGCTGAAAGTTATCAATATCTAGAGCCATTAATGAGGTGCTTCTAATTTGTTCGCCACCAAACTCTTTCAATTTTTCTCCGAGGTTTTGAGGAGTATCATGTTCCCACACTCTCCAGAGAAATGGGACATTCATATTTTTATAATCTTGAATCAACGTTTTGATAAAATAATCTCTATTATCTGGGCATATTGTCTTCAAAATATGATTAAACAAAGGATGTGGCAAAGAAGATTGTACTCTGAAGCAATTTTCACCATCTATTACCTGGATATCGTTAGTGAACCTACTCCAAAACCGCATTAGGTCCATCATGTTGTCCTGGGTTAATTGGACGACTTCCTTAACCTGCAATTCTTTTAAGGGAATCATATTGAAAAACTCCTCCTCAGTACGAATCTAATAATGGTTATGTGAAAAAAAGGCCTTTAGAACTGTAGGACAAAATTATTCCATATTTGTGGTATAAATCTATATAAATAAAATAGGATATAGTAATCATGAAAAGTGAATGATGGTCGGCAAAGGTGCCTTTGATGCAGAAAACTGCAGCAGGGCACCTTTTTGCTTTTTGGAGGTGAATCAATGGGGTTGAAACGAGTACCTGCGAATGTGTTAGCGAGTCAGATCATTCCTAATATAGATGTTGGCTTACGGGAACAATTACAGGTTCCTAATCGCTATAAAAGCCTCGGGTTGGTTACGAGCACAAGTGATGATGTCGGTTATACAGCGATTGATGAAGCTACCAAAATGGCGGAT
Organism: Bacillus sp. JJ1764; assembly: GCF_036962145.1. Lineage (NCBI taxonomy): Bacteria > Bacillati > Bacillota > Bacilli > Caryophanales > Bacillaceae > Bacillus > Bacillus sp. JJ1764. The sequence continues at coordinate 1,326 of NZ_JBALNY010000216.1, forward strand.
GTCGAAGTTGTTTATGCCAAATCTTTTTATGCCGGGGCTGCTCATGCATCAGGTCCATTATCAGGAGAGTTTATTGGCATTCTCGCAGGACCTACACCTTCCGAGGTAAAAAGTGGTTTGGATGTGGCTGTGCAAATGATTAATGAGGGGCCTGCGTTTTATGCGGTTGATGAAGCAGGAGAACATGCTTTCTACGCCCACACAATCTCTCGAACTGGCACGTTCTTATCTAAACAGGCAGGAATTCAACCAGGGGAGCCGTTGGCTTACTTAATTG
>NZ_JBALNY010000217.1:0-16502 GCF_036962145.1 Bacillus sp. JJ1764
CATTATAGGTGGGTGAGATTTATGATTGGTGACCGCGTAAAACAATATAGGCTTGAAAAGAAGATGTCACTATCTGAGCTTGCCGAACAAGCAGGAGTTGCAAAGTCTTATTTAAGTTCTTTGGAAAGAAATTTACAAAAAAATCCTTCCATTCAATTTCTAGAGAAAATTGCCAGTGTATTAAACATTCCCATTGAGCATTTAATTCATGAGCAAATAGATAAATCGGAACTAGATCATGACTGGATGAACTTAGTAAAAGATGCCATGAACTCTGGTGTCTCCAAAGATCAATTCCGTGAGTTTCTAGAGTTCACAAAATGGAGAAACAAAAATAACTAAAATGGAAAAAGCATCCCGCAACGCCTTGCAGGATGCTTTTCTATGTACTTAAGCCGGTTAGGTGTACTTATGTCGGTTAGGCCATTCCATTTTGAGATAAAAATTCCCTTATTTCCTCAATCGAGATTCCTATTTCTTTCGCTTCTAGGATGAGTGCTAGCCATTCTTTGTCAACTGTTTCCAAATCTCCAACCGTAACATTCATTGTATCCTCTCCCAAAATACATCTTTCGTATTCCAGGCAGCCCGGCCATCATAGTAACTACATACCTTAGACCCTCGGCTTTGCGTCCCAGTCTTTCGACAGGTTTGCCTTTTACTGGTTATTTCGAATATCTAAAGAATTATATTTTCAGATAGCTTTTATAGGTAATTATGCATGCGAATTTATGAATATGTTTATTATATCTAGCCCTTTCTTAGCAATTTGTTATATTTTGTCATATATTTCAAATTATCGTACCACAAATTATTCCAAATTTCTACAATAGAACTTCCAGTTTTATACATTTTAAATTTTGTCTATTTTGTGACATTTTGAATATAATATAACCATTATATAATGAATATTGCGAATATTAAAAAGGTGGGAAGTAATGAATATGACGGTTATTCACATTCTAAACTTTTCAATTCCAATTGCCTTTATCGTCTTTGCCGGGTTTGCACTGGATCGATTGTGCAAACCGGCTAAACAAGAAGAAAAAGCCGGTGAAGAGTAAACTTCACACAGCTTGTTTTATTTTAATTTATCTTGAATTTTTAACTGGTAATTTTTAAAAATCGTAGAATTTGTATGTCCCCTACGTTTCGACATTAATTGATTAAAGCGTAAAAGTTTTTCATTAAATTTCTTTTGCATTTCGGCTTTTTCAATATTGTCGTCGCACCTTTTCATTAAATCTTCAATGGTCATCATTTCTTGCCGCAAATGATTCTCTTCTTCGGTGAAACCGGCATTCTTCAATAATTTATAGGCCATGCGCAATTCTTCGGGAATGTAGGATAAATCCTCTAGTTCCAATGGTTTTCCATACCCAGGTAGGTTATCAAACTCACCATCCCGATAAGCCTTCTTGATGCGGTCTTCTGAGAGAATATGAAACAAATCCATGCGTTTCAGCCTCCTTTTCACCTTTTCCACATTGTTATTATACCAAATCAAGTCCAATAGGTATTAATCATAATTATCATTCATTTCGGGAATGCTACAGAGGAAGCAACGAAAGGAGTGTTGAATGTGGGACGCGGAGAGCATTTCGGCCACAAGAATAAAAACCATCCTGGTGAGTTTCCTCAAAATAGCATGGTAGAAAAGCATGTAAAAGAAGCCATTGGCGATGAGGAATTAATTGTCACTCAAGAAGCGTTTAAAAATAGACTGGCGGAAGATGAGGAGCGAGGCGATACTGCCCGCTATTTCGATCAAAAAGACTAAAAGGCGTGAGTTCTCATTCACGCCTTTCTTTCATTAATGCAGACCTTTTTCCATACTTAAACTTCTAATAAATTTCGATATATCTGTTGTTTTTAGCCATTCTGCCATTTTTTCAATATCCTTCGAAAACACACGGTCTTGTTTGATGGAAGGAACTTGATTCCGCCCCTCTTCATAGAATTTCTTTGTATGAGTAGCCATTTTCTCAACGCCACGGTACTCTGTTGCTTCCATTGCACAAATTAACTCTATGGCCAGCACCCTTCTGGCATTCTGGATGATTTGATAAGCGTGTCTTGAAGCGATTGTTCCCATGCTGACATGGTCTTCCTGGTTAGCGGATGATGGAATAGAATCAACACTTGCCGGATGTGCCAATGTCTTATTTTCCGAAACTAATGAGGCAGCTACATACTGCATGATCATCGCTCCCGATTGGAGGCCAGGCTGAGGGCTCAAGAACGGCGGCAAGTCATTCAATTGTGGATTAATTAAACGCTCAATTCTCCGCTCCGAAATATTAGCAAGTTCACTTACGGCAATTTTCATAAAATCCATTGCAAATGCTATAGGCTGTCCATGGAAATTACCTCCTGAGATCACTTTATCTCCGTCATCAAAAATTAATGGATTATCCGTGGCAGCGTTCATTTCAATTTCCAATTTTTCCTTTACATAATCAAGTGCCTGCCAAGATGCACCGTGAACCTGTGGAATACATCTTAAAGAATAAGCATCTTGAACTCTGATTTCTCCCTGCTGGGTTGTTAATAAACTGTCACTTAAGTATTGGCGGATTCTAGCCGCCGTCTCAATTTGCTGTTGGTAACCTCTGGCAACATGAATCTCTTCCGCAAAGGCATCGATAATTCCGTTTAACCCTTCAATCGTCATAGAAGCAATCAGTTCACTTTCATAGGCCAATTGTTCCGCTTCAAGATAGCCTACCACACCCATTGCTGTCATTGCTTGTGTACCATTGATAAGAGCCAACCCTTCCTTGGCTTCCAATGTAATCGGTGAAATTCCTTCTTGCTGCAATGCTGTCGAAGCGGTCATGCGTTGACCTTTGTAAAACACTTCTCCTTCACCAATCAGGACAAGAGCCAAATGGGATAAAGGTGCTAAATCACCGCTAGCTCCTAGAGAACCTTGCTGGGGAATAACAGGAATAATTTCTTTATTAACCAGTTCTATCAGCCTATCAATAACGATTGGCCGTATACCAGAGTAACCCTTTAAGAGAGCATTGGCTCGCAGGAGCACCATCGCCTTTGCGACTATTTCTGGGAAAGGCTCCCCCACACCGCAGGCATGAGAACGAATTAAATTGAGCTGAAGATCCTGAACATTTTCTTTTTCTATTAATACATCACTAAATTTTCCAAACCCAGTATTAATCCCGTATACAACCCGTTTTTCCGAAACAATTCTTTCAACGGCCTCCCTGCTTTTTTGGGCTGCCTGCATACTTTTTTCTGCTGCGGTTACTTTCTGCTTACGGTATAGTACCTCTTTCATTTGTTTCAATGTTAAATCGTTGCCTGTTAACGTAATCATTCTCCCACTCCTCTACCACTTTAATAGAATAAAGAAAGAGGCTAGATTCCAGATCATCTTAGATTTGGAGTCCAGCCTCTATTTTTAAAAAGTTATCATTTGTATTGGGATGCCTCATCGTTCATCCATCCTTTAGAAATTATTGGTTTGATAATTATTTTATGTGATGCTATACGATTCTGTCAATTTAATTTTCAGAATTTTACCACAATATCACTTTAGCAGAATAATATAATAAAGCAATTTGTTACATGGTCACCTTTATTATGAGTATATTAGAAAAGCCGAATTCCATATCTGGAAATCGGCTTCTATTTCTATTGGACATCTTTTAGTTCAGTCAAATTTTTTAAATACCAAGCATTCATAGCAGAATGGTCTGAACCAGGCAATGGCTCAGGTAAAAGTGTAAATCCATATTTTTCATATAATCTGCAGGCCGTTTGTAATTCATGTGTTGTTTCTAAGTAGCACGCATCATAGTATTTGGCAGCAAATGACAAAGCGGTTTCCATTAACTTCTTTCCAACCCCTAAGCCTTGAGCTTTTGGACTTACGTATAGCTTTTGTAATTCACAAACTTTATCTTGTTCGTTAAACGGTGCTATACCAATACCACCCACCACTTCTCCTTCTAGTTCTACTACCCAATAGTTCCCATGCTTGAAATGATGATAATATTGGTGTAGGTCGTTAAGTTGCGGGTCAAAATAAGCTGTTCCAGGAATGTCTAATCCATGAGATTTTAAGGAATCTTGGATAATTTCTTTTATCTTAAAGTTATCTTCCTTTTCTATATTTCGAATTATCATATACGAACCCCCTCAATGTGTGTGAGGCTTAAATATACCTACTTCAGATTCAACTTTTTTAAGGCATCTGCCAACGCTGTGTTGATCGGTTCTTCTTCCTTGGTTTGATTCTTCAAATACTTTTGCACTGTACGTTTATCCACTTTACCAGTAGATTCTTTTTTTCGACGCTCTTCAAATGTGGAGAGTTTTTCTCGATATCCGCATTTACAAGTGAAAATTTGACCTTCCCCTTCACCGCGAAGCTCCAGTTTTTTATGGCATTGTGGACAGCGGGCATTTGTGACTCGCGAGACATTTTTTCTATGTCCACATTCACGGTCTTGGCACACAAGCATTTTACCCTTTTTGCCATTTACTTCAAGCATCGGTTTTCCGCAGTCCGGACAATTTTTTGTAGATATATTATCGTGCTTATACTTTTTATTGCTGGATTTAATTTCAGCCACTATTTCTTTTGTATATTTTTTCATTTCGCTGATAAATACATCTTTTTTCAACTTGCCATGGGCAATTTGATCCAGCTTTTGTTCCCACTCAGCTGTTAGGACAGGGGACTTTAGCTCCTCAGGAACTAAATCTAACAACTGACGCCCTTTTGATGTAAGGTGAATGTCTTTTCCACGCTTTTCGATAAGGAATGAATTGAATAGTTTTTCAATAATATCCGCACGTGTTGCCACAGTCCCAAGACCGCCAGTTGATTTTAAAGTTTCTGCTAATTGTTTATTTTTTGTTTCCATATACTTAGTTGGATTTTCCATTGCCGAAAGCAATGTAGCCTCATTAAATCGTGCAGGAGGCTTGGTTTGGCCGGATGTTTGGGCGATTAGCTTCACGTTTAATGGATCTCCATTTTCAATCCGAGGTAAAATTTGTTCTTTTAAATCCTCGCTGTCCTCGTCCTCATCTAAGTGGTGATTGTATACTTCTTTCCATCCCATCGATAAAATCGTTTTTCCTCTAGCAACAAAGTTTTCGTCACCGATTTTCGCCCGAAGCGTTAATTGTTCATACTCAAATGCTGGAAGTAAGACTGCAAGGAATCGTTTCACAACTAAATCATAAATTTTTCGTTCTTTATCTGTAAAAGCTGAATAGTTTACATATCCTTCTGTTGGAATGATAGCATGGTGATCCGATACTTTACTATCATCTACAAAGGATTTAGATGTCTTAATTGGCTTTTGTAAAATTTTGTTAGTCAGTAAACGATATTCCCCTACTCCACATGCCCTCAATCGTTCGGGTAGGGTAGGAACAATATCAGATGAAATAAAGCGTGAATCTGTACGAGGATACGTTAATACCTTATGCTGCTCATACAGCTTTTGCATAATATTCAGCGTCTCCTTTGCCGAGTAACCGAATATTTTATTGGCATCACGCTGTAATTCTGTCAAATCGTAAAGTCCAGGGGAGAATGATTTTTTTGGCTTCCTTTCAATCTCCGTTACAACAGCATTTTTTGTACCTAATTTATTCACAATCGCATCCACAAACTCTTTATTAAAGCTGCGGCTATTTCCTCTTGCATCTTGCCAGGTAAGCTTCAATTTATCAGTTGTTTGTGCCTCAATGCCATAATAGGTTTGAGGTTTGAAATTTTTGATTTCCTCCTCACGTGCTGCAATGATGGCAACCGTTGGAGTTTGAACCCGGCCACAGTTGAGTTGGGCATTAAAACGAGTAGTTAACGCACGCGTTGCATTAAGACCGATATACCAATCAGCCTCAGAACGTGCAACAGCTGAAAAATAAAGATTTTCATACGCTTTACCCGGCTTCAATTGATTGAAACCATCTTTTATGGCCTTATCCGTAACAGAAGAAATCCAGAGACGTTTTAAAGGTTTATTGATCTTTGCTTTTGCAATGATCCAGCGGGCAACTAATTCACCTTCTCGACCGCTATCCGTTGCGATTATAACCTCTCCTACATCAGAACGAACTAATTGGCTTTTCACCGCATTAAACTGCTTGCCTGTTTGCTTAATCACGACAAGTTTTAACTCATTAGGTAGCATGGGTAAATCTTCTAAGTTCCATGATTTAAATTTATCATCATACACTTCAGGATCAGCAAGTGTAACTAAATGTCCAAGTGCCCAGGTAACAATATACTTATCTCCTTCTAAAAAACCATTTCCTTTTTTATGACAATTTAAAACCCTTGCAATATCACGTGCAACAGAAGGTTTTTCCGCTAATACAACGCTTTTCTTCACTTTATTTAAACACCCTTTCAAGTATACCTATCCTTAATATAGCATACTATTTCAGAAAAAAAGAAAACCCCGTTTTTTAAACCATTCCCCTAGCCTTTTTCCTTGAATTTTCTTCCATCGCAATAGTATGATGTAATAGCACTTTGTTGAAACGAGGATACAAAAAGATGAAAATAAGGGATTGGGATCGGAATTTAAAAGTACGGTTATTTGGGGAAGCATTAATGAATATTTCCTTTTGGATGTTCTTCCCTTTTCTGGCGATTTACTTTGCTGATGAATTTGGAAAAGACAAGGCAGGGTTATTACTTGTTTTTTCACAAATTTTTTCTGTTATAGCGAACTTAATGGGGGGGTATTGCGCCGACAAGTTTGGGCGCAAACGAATGATGGTCCTTTCTGCTATTGGGCAGGGACTTTCGTTTTTGGCATTTGCCGCTGCCAGTTCTCCTTGGCTTGATTCTCCGTGGATTGGGTTTCTTTCTTTTTCCATTGCAGGGATCTTTGGTTCCTTATACTGGCCTGCAAGCCAGGCAATGGTAGCAGATGTAGTCAAAGAAAAAGATCGAAGCCATGTGTTTGCCATTTTTTATACTTCTATTAATATTGCTGTCGTAATTGGTCCAATTATTGGGGCTATTTTTTATGCAAAACATCGATTTGAGTTACTCCTTATTACAGGCATGATCGGCATTCTGCTTGGCTTGCTTCTGGCTAAATGGACTTCGGAAACAGCATCATTAAAGACATCTGCAGATGATTCAGTTGATGGCAAATGGTATTATTTTTTATTGAATCAGTTGAAAGATTATTCCTTGATTGCCAAGGATAAGACCTTTCTGTTGTTTATTGTAGCTGGTGTATTGGCTGGACAGACCTTTATGCAACTGGATTTGCTGATTCCGGTTTACATGAAGGATTTGGTGAAGGATCAGACGATGTTTTCATTTGGAAATTGGAGTTTTCGAGTTGGCGGGGAACAGGCCTTTGGCATTGTCCTTGCTGAAAATGGCTTTCTAGTTGCCCTATTAACGGTTTCTGTAACCCGTTGGATGAATCGCTGGAATGAAAGAAATGTATTTATTATTTCTTCCATTGTTTATGCTGTTGCTATCATTCTATTTAGTCAAACGGTGTGGATTTGGGGGATTATTTTGGCCATGGCGGTATTTACATTTGCTGAATTAATGGGGGCAGGGATTCAACAAAATTTCGTCTCCAAAATTGCCCCTGAGCATATGCGCGGCCAGTATTTTGCAGCCGCCAGTTTGCGATTCACCATTAGTCGGACTATCGCCCCTCTGACTATACCGATGACCGTTTGGATCGGTTATAACTGGACTTTTATCGTTCTATTTCTACTAGCTCTGCTAAGTGCAGCGATATATTGGTTAATGTTTGCCACGTATGAAAAGCAAGCCATTCACAAGGAATCCTAAGGGGGTTCCTTTTTTGTTCAAAAAACTGCCAATTAATTGTACTAATTTGTTCACATTTACTCCTTTTAGTATTATAATTAAGGTGTAAACGTTTAAATATACGAAGGCGGTGGGTTCGATGGATCAATTCATGGCTCCAACTTCAATCTCAGGAATGATTACTTTTCTAGCACTATTTTCCGCAGGGGTTTATTTTAATATAAAAGTATACGGAAGTAAGCTTAAGTAGAGTTGAAATTTGACTCTATTTTTTTTGTGGAGTTTTGCGTGTCTTGATAGGTTGCAATTGGCCAAGGGTGGGGAGTTACCGACGGGTTTTGGCCGATCTATTTACCATTGTAGCTTTTTACCAGCATGGTATCCACGCGTTTGGGTGATTTATCAACAGCTTTTGGCCGGCTATCGACGAGCTTGTGGATTTTATCGACGGGTTTTGACCGCTTATCTACAACTGTTGCTTTTTTCAACATGGTATCCACGCGTTTGGGTGATTTATCAACGGCTTTTGGCCGACTATCGACGAGTTTGTGGATTCTATCGACGGGTTTAAGGATTTTATCAACATATTTGTGGACTTTATCTACATTTTTTACCGTTTATCAACAACTTGTACTTCCTCTAGCTTGGTATCCACGATTTTTAACCAGAAAGCAAAAAAGGCCGTGCTGAGACTCTCCCCCAGCGCGACCACTTTTCCCTATTAAAACGCCCAATTCCCACCACGGAAAACTGGTTCTCTTTTTCCATCAGCGGTGATGCCGTCGATATCCATTTCAGCAGAGCCGATCATGAAATCAACGTGTGTAATACTTTCATTTAAGCCGTTTTCCTTCAATTCCTCAGGTGACATGTTCTTGCCGCCCTCGATACAGAAGGCATAGGCGCTGCCGATTGCCAAGTGATTCGATGCATTTTCATCAAATAAGGTGTTAAAGAACAGAATATTGGATTGCGAAATCGGAGACTCATATGGAACAAGGGCGACTTCACCAAGATAGTGGGAGCCTTCGTCCGTCTCAACTAAATGCTTCAGAACCTCTTCTCCCTCTTTTGCCTTCACCTCGACGATTCGGCCATTTTCAAAGGTAATGGAGAATTGATCGATAATGTTGCCGCCGTAGCTAAGTGGTTTTGTGCTGGCAACTGTTCCATTTACGCCATCTTTGAAAGGTACTGTGAATACCTCTTCTGTAGGCATGTTAGCCATGAATTCAATGTCTTTTTCATTGATGCTGCCTGCTCCGCACCAGAGATGATTTTTCGGAAGCTCAATCGTCAAGTCTGTTCCGGGTGCCGTGTAATGCAGTTTGGCATAGCGCTTTTCATTTAAATACTTGACCTTTTCATGAAGGGTTTCATCATGCTTTTTCCATGCCTCTACCGGATTTTCGGTATCGACCCGAACCGCTTTAAAAATCGCATCCCACAGTGTTGCTACCTGATTATCGGCTGGTACATCTGGGAATACTTTTGCTGCCCAGGCAGGTGAAGCAGCAGCCACTACTGTCCAACTAACCTTATCAGATTGAACAGCTTGACGGTATTTTACCAGTGCCTTACCCGCTACTTTTTGGAAATTTGCAATCCGTTCCGAGGCCACTCCTTTTAACAAATCAGGACTGGATGAGACAACCGCCATAAAGGCAGCTCCCTTATCGACAAGTTCTTCACGCTCTTTGGCACGATATTCCGGGAACTCATTGAAAACTTCGTCTGGTGCTAAATCATATTTGGTTCTGGACACAACATCATCATCCCAGTTCACGATGACATTGTAAGCACCGGCCTCGTAGGCCTTCTTCACAACTAGTCGGACAAACTCTGCAGCATCAAGCTGTGCGTAAATTGCTAAAACTTGGCCTTTTTGAATGTTTACTCCCACTTTTACGGCAAGTTCAGCATATTTTTCAAGTCTAATTTGAAAATCGCTCATATGTATATCTCCTCTACTGAATATTCTCTCTTATTGTAGCGTTTTTATATGGAAAAATAAACCTTTGTTCCTCCCTCATAGTTGAAATGGAGGCAATATAAAGGGTACAATTTGATAATACCAACTATGGGGGGATTCTATTTGTGGAATGAATTTAAACAATTTGCGATGAAGGGCAATGTCTTGGATCTCGCTGTTGGGGTTGTAATAGGCGGAGCATTTGGAAATATTGTCTCCTCGCTTGTCAAGAACGTGTTGATGCCGGTTATTGGCTTCCTTACGGGAGGCAGCAATTTTGCCAAGCTTTCGTTCAAGTTTAGAGATGTTGAATTACAATATGGGTTGTTTATCCAATCTGTTATTGACTTTTTCATCATTGCCTTTTCCATTTTCCTGTTTATCAAATTCATTAATCGCTTTAAAAAGAAAGAGGAACCAGCTAAGGAAGAGCTAGCCAAAATGGATCGACAGGAAGAGCTGCTAACTGAAATTCGTGACTTATTAAAAGAACAGAAAGATTTTTTTAGAAAAAATGAAACATCTTGACCACTCGTTCGTATGTTTAAAGTAACAAATTATTTGAGGTGAAGAAGAATTGTATACACAAACATCTGTTGAAACAATGCCATCCGTGATTCGTACATTTGCCTTGTCACTGGCGATTGCCTTTATTGGAACGATGGCTGGATCCTTTATCCCGCCGGCGTTATTCTTACCATTAGCTATCTTGGAATTTGTGATGATTCTTGCGGCGGTGTTTTTCCGTCGTAAAAAAGCCATCTCCTTTTCATTTTTGTATATTTTTACGTTTATTTCGGGGATTACCCTATATCCGATTGTCGCTTATTATTTAGCTACTTCTGGTGCAAATGTTGTGTTAATGGCCTTCGGAACCACAACGGTGGTGTTTACTGGAATTGCCGTTTATGCAGCTAAATCAAAACGGAACTTCTCTTTCATGGGTGGTTTCCTGTTGGCAGCCTTGCTTGCTTTAGTGGCCATCGGACTTTTCCAACTGTTCATTCCGCTTTCTACAACAGGCATGCTGGCTTATTCCTTCATCGGAGTATTAGTATTTAGCGGTTACGTCCTATTTGATATCAGTCGGATGAAGCACCATGGTGTCAGACCGGAAGATGTTCCACTTGCCGCTTTAAGCTTATACTTAGACTTCATTAACCTGTTTGTCAGCATTCTACGTATCTTTGGCATATTAAATAGCAGAGACTAATAAAAAAGGAGCTGGGATCAAATTCCCCAGCTCCTTTTTTAACGTTCCGACGATTTTGGCAACAGACTCCTCATGAACAATGAAACATTAATCTTTTTACAAACGGTCGTATAATGCATTAAAAACAGCAAGACTGACTCTGTATTCATACCAATAATAATTCCATCCATCCGCCATTCCGACATCGATCCCAGCCATAGGATCAAGGCGAAGGAAATGACATTTGACCAAATAATATGGAGGAAGGCTTCTTTTATCATGTTAAAACCAATCATAAAGGCTTGCAAAGGCATGATAAAGTAATGGAACAAGAAAAATGGCCAGAGCATTTGTAAATACACCGCTGAAGTGTCTGATTTAAAAAAGAGTGATGTCAGTTGTGGAGCAAATAAATAGAAAATTACGACCGCAACGATACCATATACAAGGGTTAGCTTCATGGCTTGCTGGAGCATTATTCTTAAGGTTGGGTAATCCTTTTCGGAATAATGTTTTGACACCGCGGGGATTAACACAATCAGTAAGGAATGTGCGATGAATGCTGGAAAAAAGCCAATTGAAACGGCCACACCCATCAGCATGCCATACTGCTCAGTGGCCGCTTTTTCCGTAATTCCGGAATAGACCAGGGCAGCCTTGATGACAAACGGCTGTATCGCATTGGTAAAGGCTGAAAATAGGCGCATCCCCGTTGTCGGAATGGACACGGCCATTAAGTTTTTCCGGACCATTTTTCGATTAAGGTTGGAAAATGGCTGGCGCTTTAATTGTTGAAATTGAATCATAAACATCAGGACTAAATAAAGAAAGACAACTATTTCGCTGCCAATTAAGGTGCAGATCGCCACTAATAACGATGATTCGGCATTAAATTCAAAGAACCGGAACAGAGCAAACAAAACACCCAGCTGTACCATTTTCCTGAGAAAATTGGAGACGGCGATTTTTCCCATCTGCTGGTTCCCCATAAAATAGCCCCGTGCTACTGAAGTAAAGGAGATGACCGGTATTAAGATCAGTAACAGCCAGCGTATATATGGATGATACGTATTAAAGACAGGAATATACGGGATGATTAAAACTCCTAATAAAAATAGAATACTGGTGAAGATGATCGTCAGAGTAATCGCATGGTACAGGATATTCCGATGATACCGTTCCTCTTTCTCTGCAATAAATTTTGAAATCGACACAGGCAGTTCAAAACTGGCCAACAGTACAATTAAAAAGATCGTCGGTAAAATTGACATATATAGCCCTAACCCATGAGAGCCTAATTCCTTCGCTAATATCATATTGACCAGGACTTCAATTCCTTCTCCCAAAAAAGCCGTAGCCGCCAAAAAGAAAATACTTCGATAGTAAACTGCCATTTCTAAGTCTCCTTTTACATCATCTCACCTTATAAACCTATGAGACAAGACCCGTGAATAGTAGTTTGATTTCATTTTGACATGAAAAAAAGGGCTCTGCGCCCTTTTTTAAATATGAGATGCAACCGTTCGTTTTCGGATGATCCATGTCATGAGGATAATAACCCCAAGTAAACCTATCTGTGTTAAAGTTGTTTCCCATGTTGGATAGAATCCAATCCAATCGATGAATGGGAGCTGTTCTGCTGAACTCGTTGAAAGCATATTCGATACCTGTAAAGCATGAATACTGATTCCAAGAATTTTAAAGGCCAAAAAGTAGATTAATATCGTTGCCACTCGGAAGAAGAGCCTGATTGGAATCTTTACACTATAAAAAATCAGCATGAAACCAACAACTGCTAAAATCACCAGTGCCAACACAACGCCTAGTATAAGCTGTTGCATGCTGATATACGGGGTAATGCCTGTGTAAAAAATGATCGTTTCTGCCCCTTCACGGAAAACAGACAGGAAGCTGATAAAGGCAAAGGAAAAGAGACTCCCTTTGGCAATGGCCTGCTGCATCTGTGTATTAATGAACTTGTTCCAATTCCCAATACTAGATTTGTTATGGAGCCAGGCACCGACAGTTAACATCATAAACACAGCCACAACACCGGTAATTCCCTCGATCAATTCTCGGCTGGCTCCGGCAACTAGTTTGGAGAAGACGATATTGATTATGATGGCCAAAATGGCACTTGCCATCACACCCGCAACAACCCCGGCCCAAATCCATTTTTGCTTCTCAGTCTGACCGATTTTCTTTAAAAAGGCTAATAGTGTAACAACGATTAGCAATCCTTCTAAACCTTCCCTTAATAAAATTAAGGCTGCATCCCAGAAGGAATAATCTGTTTTACTTGTTAAAGGCTCTAAACGTGAGCTCAAATCTTTTACGATTGACGCCGCATTTTCGGAATTCACTTTTCCCGAGTTTAAAATACTTATAGCTGTTGGAATTTCTGTTTCGAGATCACTGTAAAGTTTGGTGTCCCTTGTGGAGACGTCCCCTTCAACCATTGGCCAGATTGTAAGAATTTCGTTTAATTGGTGGCTGGCACTTTGATAGTCTTTTTGAGTAATGGCTTTTTCCGCTTTTTGTAAAAGTGTCATTAAATCGGAAATCTGATAATCCTTTTGTTCCTGTTTGGAACTCTTACCCGCCAAAAAGTTATCGACTTCGGCCTTTAACAACTCTACATTTGTTTTTGCTTTCTTAAGGTCAGCAGGCTCCTGAGTAATCGCAATGCGAATTAAAGCCATGTACTTTTCAATATTACCGTAGGCTGCAATACTTGTATCATGCACGACTTTTTCCGATGCACTCCATTGATTCAATAAAGCCTGGTATTGCAATTTGATTTTTGCCTGATCACCAGCATCAATCACCGCATTTAATTTTTCAATCAAAGGCTGTATCTGCTTTACTTTGTCTTTATTTTTATCAGCCGGATTTTGTTCTTCATCATACTGTACAACGGATGAGGATAAGGCTGAAAGACTGTTGGAGAGTTTCATTTGATCTGCCTTCTCTTTAGCTAGTAAACTTTGAATCTCTTTCAGCTGTTGCTCGACTTTTTTCGCTTGTTTACTGTCAACTTTCTTTATGACTGCCCACTCTGTGGCGAATTGCTCGATATTTTTCGAAATTGCAGCCTGGTCGCCTGCCTTCGCTTTCATCAAGCTGTCACCAATCAGGACAAACAGTTCGTCATGATTCTCCGCAGCCGCTGCAGGCCGTACCCCCAGCAAGAATACGAATACCATAAATAGGATTAGAAGAATTTTTGATTGTTTTTGCATTTCTTTCTCCCCTTTGATCAAAGGAAAATCATGATTGAAAAATTGCTTCTCCAATATAACTTCCCTGCTTCACTCCAGGGAAACAGGCAAAAATGGCACTGCCCCGGTGTGACGTATACTCATTCAATTTATCGAGTTTTGAAAGCCGCGTTTGGATCGGAATGAATTGTTTGCTCGGTTTCCTCTGAAAACATAAGAAAAGCAGACCCGCGTCGAAGCTGCCTGTTTTGGGATCCATCCCGTTGGAATAAGAATAAGCACGGCGAAGAATTTGCTGGGTCCCGTCTCCATGAGACAGGCGCATATGTGAGTCTTTTGGGATATAATCCTGCCCATTCTCGGTTTTATGATTAAAATCAGGTCGATCTAACTCATTTTTTTGCCCGAGCGGTGCCCCACTGATTCGATAGCGTCCAAAGGTGGCTTCCTGCTCCTTTAAATTGGTACGATCCCAGACCTCGATAAACATTTCAATTTTTCGAACGACCAGATAACTTCCGCCAGTAAGCCAGTCAGGACCGTCACCTGACTGAACCCAAACCTGTTTATTCATGACCTTTTCATCGGTTACGTCCGGATTCACCGTTCCATCCTTGAAGCCAAATAAATTCCTAGGTGTCCCTTCTTTTGGATCAGCCTGTTTTGTTCGCTGGAACCCGGGTTGAGCCCATCGCAAAATTGCTTTGCCTCTGGCGATTCGAATTAAATTACGAACCGCATGAAAAGCCACCTGTGGATCATCTGCACAAGCCTGGATACACAAATCTCCCCCAGACCATTGATCTTCTAAAGCATCGAGCGGGAATGTCGGCAACTCTACTAATTCTGCTGGTTGCTTATGCTTTATGCCAAAACGGTCCTGACCGTCTTTCACGAAAAGAGTCGGCCCTGCACCAAAAGTAACCGTTAAATTTGATGCTGATAACCCCGCCGCTTCACCTGTATCTTTTGGTGGAAGAAATTCATTGCTGGTAAGCTCGCCAACCGGTTTTCCTTGTGTCATCAAAGCAGCGGCCTCTGTCCAATCTTTAAGTAGCTTGATTAATTCACTTTTTTGTGTGGCTGTAACATCTAATGAAGCAAAATAAACATGGTTTTGTGTTTTTGTCGTAATTCCACTTTGGTGCTTTCCATAAAAGGGTTGGATTTCTTTGACGGTAGGATTAGATGCCTTGCCTTCCGTAATGGAAATCAGACCTCCTAGACCGGAGGCACCTATTAGGACCCCGACACCACCTACACCGGCCGTTTTCAGAATATCTCGTCTGGAAATTTTACTTGTTGTTAGTCCTTCTAAGTCAGTAGAATTCTTTGTCAATTAAGACGCCTCCGTAACAATACCTATTTGTGACAATGGCTCGGCAAGGGCATCAATTGCCTGACTTAGTTCCTTCACCTCATCAGATGTTAAATCCGTATATAATTTATAGCCTTCACCATTTTTATGCTTGTTTAATAGACTGTATACTTCATCAAATCGGGTGCGGATTTCTTTTGAAAGAGCCGGATCTTTTTTCTCTAACGTTGGATTCAATAGTTCATAAATCTTTTCTGCCCCTTCAACGTTTGCAGCAAAATCAAATAAATCAGTATGTGAATAACGGTCCTCTTCCCCGGTTACTTTCGATGTGGATACTTCGTTCAACAGGTCAACAGCTCCAGTAATCAATAGATCTGGTGTAACCTTTACTGTATCAACCTTTGCTCTTAACAGATTGACATCCTTCATGAGCTGGTCCGCGTATTGCTCATAACCCTTTGTGGTGTTCTCCACCCATAGACCTTTTTCAATACGGTGGTAACCGCCCCATTCCGCTTCGTCCACATCCCCTTCACGTGCATCGATTTTCGGATCAAGCTCACCGAACACCTCGGCAATTGGCTCGGCACGTTCATAATGCATACGCGATGGTCCATACAGCTCTTTCGCCTTGTTTATATCGCCATTTTTCACAGCTGTTGTAAAAGCTTCAGTGGAAGTGACAAACTCTTCAATTTCACTTAGAGCATATTGACGATATTCGTCTGTTACTCCAGTTAACTCTACAGTTCCCTTTTTCTTTGGTGCTTTTTCAGTAGTAGTCTTTTCTGTATTCCCGCAACCTAATAATAGACTGCTTGAAAGTAATAAAATCCCCGATACCTTAATCATAGATCTATTCATTGAAAAATCCTCCGTACAATCAGTAATGATAATCATTTTCATTTTAACAGTAACTGAGAAGAGTTTTCAATTGTTTTTTACTATTAAGATAGTATTTTTGTTTTTAAAAATGGATGTGTTAAAGAACAGTGTTG
>NZ_JBALNY010000217.1:16509-19828 GCF_036962145.1 Bacillus sp. JJ1764
GCCGAGGAGGCTCGCCGAAACGCCCACGGAAAGCGAAGCACCTGGAGCGCAAATCAACAGCCAAGTTTAACACAGCCTAACAAATAAAAGACTTCCCAGTAAATCTCTGGAAAGTCCTTTAGATTATTTAATTAATGAATGTTTAAATGCATAAATCACGGCCTGTGTACGATCTTGGACGTTCAATTTGCTTAAGATATTGCTGACGTGGGTTTTAACGGTTTTTAAAGCAATAAACAATTCATCCGCAATGTCCTGATTGGTTTTTCCTTCGGCCATTAACAGTAATATTTCTAGCTCCCGGCTAGTAAGTTCTTCATGGGGCAAGTGCTGTGTTTTCTGACGCATTTTCATCATCATTTTTCCAGTAACCTCAGGCTCGAGTACGGATTGTCCATGATATGTAGCCCGAACCGCATTAGCAATTTCACTCGCTTTTGATGTCTTCAGCATATAGCTGGTTGCACCTGCTTCTAGTGCCGGGTAGACCTTCTCATCGTCCAAAAAGCTTGTGACAATAATAACCTTGGCATCTGGCCACTGTTCAATGATTTGCCGTGTTGCTTCGATGCCATCCATTTCTTTCATGACTAAATCCATCAAGATAATATCTGGGCGAAGGGAAAGCGCAAGCTCTACGCCTTTCATTCCGTTATCCGCCTCTCCAACCACATCGATGTCAGGTTGGGCAGAAAGATACGCGGACACACCAATCCGCACCATTTCATGATCATCCACAAATAACACTCTAATCATTTGCCACATCTCCATTTTTTAACACTGGTACTTTTACTTCCAGCCTGGTTCCTTTATTTTTCACACTGATGACCTTTAAGGTTCCGCCGATTTCAAGCGCTCGTTCATGCATATTCTGCATTCCGTAAGAGCCGGCTTTAGCCTCCTCCACAAGAAAGCCCACTCCGTCATCCACAATGCGCATGATCACTAGGTCATCACGTTTAATCAGCAATACCTCTAGAATATTTGCTTTCGCATGTCTAAGTGTATTCGAAACAGATTCTTGGAGGATTCGGAACAAATGGTCCTCGAGCCCTTTATCAAGTGAAAAAGCTTCTACTTTCCATTTAATATCCATAGTTACCTTAAGAGATAATTCGAGCATCAGCTCCTCAATTCCTTCTTGAAGAGTTTTATTTTTGAGTGCAACTGGACGAAGATGAAGCAGCAGGGCACGCATTTCTAATTGAGACTGATGAATCATTTCTTCCACCATTTTCAGCTGTTTGGCTTCAAAATTTTCCTCAGGTGATTTCTGTTCATTAATTGCGGACATCATCATCGAGGCCGCAAATAATTGCTGGCTAACCGAGTCGTGCAGTTCACGGGCAAGCCGGTTCCGTTCCTGTTCAATGATTTCCTGGATTCTTGCCTCTTGGTCCTCCACTTTTTCGGTAGCAAGCCGCTGGGATAGCTTGGCCTGCTCGGCAATTTGCTTCCCGATTTTCTCAATTCTTTTGGCGATGGTTTGCATTTCGGTAATCGCTGGCTTTTCTTGAAAATCGGTGTGCTTCCCTTCTTCAAGCTGATGTAAGGAATGGTCAATGCTTAGAAACTGGTTGCGCCAATATAGGCCCGTTAATGCTCCCAAAAGGATGCCAATCACAATACTAAAGGATGGGACAAACACAACAAAAGGTATACCCATAAAATGCTTTGTCCATAGTTCTGACCAATCATTTAATGGATATACGACTAGGAACACTGCACCGATGAAAATCGAAGTAAAGAAACCAAACGTGATTCCCCAGACGATTTGACGACCTGTTGTACTCATATTCGGCTCACCTCTAAATTCCCGACGATGAGCGAAGTAAAGATTTTTATTTTTTGCTCTGCCGTGTCATAGCCCGGTGTTTTTACCTGATACACCTGGTTAAAAATCTTCTGCTCCTGATGCTCAAACACCTTGGTGCCACCCATAATACCGGAATGATGAATACTTACTTCCAATTCATACGGAACAAGAACGTGAACATTTCCGATGATATTGCGGATAAAAATGACAGTCTCTCCTTTAGGCAGCATCGTAAAGCTAAGGTCGATGACCGTATCACCAATCCCCGTCTGAATGTTAATATCATCCCATTCGTATACTCCATTAGGCGTTTTTTGTTGGCCAATAAATTTATTTTCAAAAAGTGGTTTCGTTTTAATTAGTGTTTCCGTTGTTAGCTGTTGTACCGGTTCAATAAATTGCGGATTCATTTTGTTGGGATTTCTTTTGGATGTAAGATATTGAATAAAAAAGTGCAGTAAGATGGCTAATAATAAAAATTTAAACGTCATCATATTGAAGATACTGATCGCAAAGAAGACAATTCCTCCGTAAAATAGCAGCCTGCCGAACTTCTTTTTCATTCTTTTTCTACCAAGGTAAATCATTCCACCAGCGATAAAAAGAGAGAAAATAAGCCCACTATTGAAAAATAATATTTCCAGCAGCAACACAACGATCCCTATAAAGACCAGCCAAGCGGTATAATCGTTTTTAGCATTTTTAAACATCGGCTCACCCTCCCTTTTTATTTTATGGATAAAAGGCGTAGGAACCTACGCCTCTTCTAGAATATCATTTTTTCAGCCTAAATGGACTTGCTTTCTTCTAATTTCGTGTCTTTTTCTAGCTGCGCAATTCTGGCATCGATCGTGCTGCGATAGTAGGAGCTGTTGACTTGATGCTCCAAGCGATCTAAGTAGTTATCGATATCTTTAAAGCGAGAGAAAGATTTGCTTGAATAGTCATTTTGATCAAGCACCTGGTTAATGCGGTGGTTTGCACGGGCGATATTTTCACGACCCATTAGTTCCATACGGCGCAGATGCATGTCTTTCAGTTTATGTTTCATTTCCTCATATTTGCGCTCCAATTCAGCAAGCTGCCCATTTACTTGTTCAAGGGAAGCACTTAGGCGCTGTGCTCTATCGGCATATTGTTCATATTCGGCTTGAGCAAATTGATGAAGCTCTGTTTCACCGGCTCTTAAAGCTACTTCTGCTTGATATTTTCGTTTTTCGGCTAGATCAGCTGCTTGCCGTTGTTCTCTTGAAAATTCATCTTTCAATTTATATTGGCGTTCCACCAATTTGCGTACCTTTTCAGTCTCCATCTCACATTCACGAAGATATTGATTTAGCATCGCTATTGGATTTTTTTGTTCCTTTTGATCCATTGCTTCATGTAAATCAGCCATTACCACGTTTTTAATTCTTGAAAATAAATTTGTCATGTTCATACTCTCCTTTTTATTGTTCTTTAATAATAGGATGTTGATTTCCGCTTCAGGCACTTCGCTTTCCG
>NZ_JBALNY010000218.1:0-664 GCF_036962145.1 Bacillus sp. JJ1764
GAGCGGAAATCAACATACAAGTTTAACAGAGCCAATAAAAAAAAGAAGCTGTTACCATTGGGCATTTTCATCCCTTGGTGACAGGCTCCTCCAGTTCAGTTCATGTTTAATTAGTAATAATATATCATATTTGTCGCAGTATGGAATCATTTTTTATTGCTTAAATGAACTAGTCCATATGATAATAGAAAGATAGAATGAATGAAACCAAGGGGTGGTAATGATGAGTGTACATAAAGACCTAATCCAGCATGCGGAAAAACAAAATAAACAATATCAAGAATTTTTAGCACTTGATGAGCAAAGAGAAATGTTAATTGCCGAGGCGGTTGATCAGTGCAAACAAGGCAAGCCTTTCTCAACTGATCAAATAAATGCTGTGACGAAACAAATGAACAGCATTAACCTGCGAATCACACCAATCAAAAAATATGTGACGGTTGAAATGGTTCAGGAGTATGTAAATTCTAAATAATGGATGAGTTTTCCATCCCGCTGGCAGATGATGCTCAAACATCAGACAGCGATGATGCGTTTTCACTTTGCCCTGTCCGAATTGACCTGATGAAAGACATATTTGTCAGATTCGAGAGGCAACTTGTCTTTCATTGAGCTGATGAAAGACATTTTCGTCAAATTCGAGAAGGAACTTGTCTTTCATTGA
>NZ_JBALNY010000218.1:770-3162 GCF_036962145.1 Bacillus sp. JJ1764
GAAAGACATTTTCGTCAGATTCGAGAAGCAACTTGTCTTTCATTGAGCTGATGAAAAATATTTTCGCCAGATTCGAGAAGCAACTTGTCTTTCATTGAGCTGATGAAAGACATATATGTTGGATATGAAAAGCAATGAGTCCTTCATTGACCTGATGAAAGATGCATTTCCTAGATTATAAGAGGAAAAGTCCTTCACCAAACTAAGTGAAGGACTCTTTTTTCCTAACAACTATTGAATCTCCTCAAGCTGGCCAAACGATCCAAAAAATTCATAATGAATCCTCTCATTGGGCACGCCCCATTGTTTCAATGCCTTATTGACTACTTTCATAAAAGACTCCGGACCGCAAAAATAAAAATCTGCATTTGAGGACGGCAATATCTCTTGAAGCCACTCCAAACTAATATACCCTTCCTTGTCATATTGCTTTAATTCTGTATCTTCATCTGTTGGTCTTTCATAAATCACAAACGAGTTCAGGTTTTTATGTTTTGCTGCGAGGTCATTTACATGCTTTTTAAACGCGTGAAATTGGCTGTTGATAGCAGCATGGATATAATAAATTTCCCGACTTGCCTTCTCGTTCACTGTTGTATTTAGCATACTCATCATCGGTGTCAGTCCAACGCCACCGCTAATCAGGACTAATGGAAGGGTTGACTCCATGTCTAAATAGAAATCACCGGCTGGCGCTGTGATAGGGATTACATCACCTTCCACGATATGATTGTGTAAATATGTGGACACAACCCCGGCAGGAATATCACCTCCATTGCCTTCCTCTCGTTTCACGCTGATTCGATAATTATCTGATCCTGGACGATCTGATAGACTATATTGCCGTAAATGAGTATATTGCTCTCCCTCCATTTGCATCTTAACGGTGATATACTGACCGGGAATAAAGTCAGCTATTTCCTTATCGTCCTTAGGCTTTAAGTAAAAAGAAGTGATCACATTACTTTCTTTTACTTTTTTCTCTACGACAAAATCTCGGTAACCAGCCCATCCACCAGGCATGGTTTCCGCTGTTTTATACATTTTATCTTCCATTCGGATGAAGACATCGGCAATTACTTGATAGGCATCGGCCCAGGCATCCATGATTTCCTGAGGCGCGGCATCTCCCAATACCTCTTTAATGGCTCCGAGCAAATTCTCCCCAACAATGGGATAATGTTCAGGTTTAATTTGCAGGCTGCGGTGTTTTTCTCCGATCCGTTCAAGGACTGGCATAATTTGACTAAAATCCTCAATATTAGCCGCTGAACCGTAAACCGCGTCGGCAAGGGCCTTTGGCTGGTGCCCGGTAAGTTGATGGGTTTGATTGAAGATATTAAGTAATTCCGGATGCTGTTTGAACATTCGCTTGTAAAAATGTTTGGTGATCGTTTCTCCATGCTCTTTTACGATTGGCAGAGTAGATTTGATGATTTCAAGCTTTCGTGGGTCCAATTTTTTAACCGTATGTAATACCTCTTGCCAGGAATTTTTTTCTTCTTTGGGAACAGACATCGTTTTTTCTCCCTTCTTTTCACAATACAAATTTAAGTTTAACCATTTCATAAATGGTTCTATTTGTGGTAAAAAATGTTAAAGCCAAAAGCAGTTCCGCTTTTGGCTTTTCAAGTCACAATATTTCCATCCATGTTTTAATGGCTGTTATCAGGATTAAGATCCCCATAATCACTTGCAATATTTTGGTATTTACTCGTTTACCGGCACTTGCTCCAATTGGTGCGGCGATTAAACTTGCTATAACTAATATGAGTGCAGGTAAGAAGGTAACCTGACCGGTTATAATTTTTCCAGAAACCGATCCAATAGATGAGATAAGAGTAATGGCCAAGGATGAAGCAATCGTCATTCTCGTAGGAATTTTTAAAACCGTTAACATAATCGGAACTAAAAGGAATGCACCTCCCGCACCGACAATACCTGCCCCAATTCCAACGATGAAAGCTAACAAAGCCGCCAACCATTTGTTGAAGTCTACCTGATCCAGTGGAATATCATCGAGACCTTTTTTCGGAACAAACATCATAACCACTGCAATTAACGCTAAAATCCCATAAACGATATTAATTCCCGTTTCTGGCAAATGATTCGAACCAAAGCCACCGATAAAGCTGCCGCACAAAATACTAAGGCCCATGTAAGTAATCAAAGTTTGATTTAAAAATCCGCCTTTACGATAGACCCATACGCCACCTAGTGTCGAAAAAAACACTTGAATAGCGGTTATGCCTGAAACCTCATGGGCGGTAAAATGCCCAACACCCAAAAGAATAGGAATATATAACAGCATGAGGAAGTTGATAATCGCTCCGCCGATTCCTAGCATGCCTGAAATAAAAGATCCAATAAATCCAATAAAAAAAATCGTAAA
>NZ_JBALNY010000218.1:3292-8137 GCF_036962145.1 Bacillus sp. JJ1764
AAGAATATATTGTATAATTCACAGTATAACGATAGGAATTAACGGGATGGTGACAATGATGAATTTTTTAAAAAAGCTATTTCAGGAACAGTGTCCAAAATGTAATGAAGTTCTTGAAACCCAGGATTCTGATGCCTTAAAAGGTGTTGTCATAAAATCATGCCCAAACCAACATTATCATAAAGAATTTCATCCAGCACTCGAAACTTGGATTGAAAGAAAGTAAGGCAGCCTTGATTCCGGCTGCCTTTTGTTATCATTCCTCTGAATTTCCCAGTCGCGATTCTCTTGCCAAGTAAATGGCCTCTTCTCGATCCGCGACTTGAAGTTTATTTAGAATATTGGTGACATAATTCGAAACGGTCTTCCCGCTGATGGTCAATTTTGCGGCTATTGCTGCATTGGTGGAACCGTCAGCCATCAAATACAATACTTCCCGCTCTCGTTCTGAAAGTTCCGGGAAAGCTTCTTTTGGTGCCGCTGGACGAGCAATGGAAAAATAGTCAATCATTCTGGAAGCAATTCCCGGACTGAAAATGGCCCCACCATTTCCGACTGTTTTAATGGCGTTTAACAATTCCTCTTTTTCAGCATCCTTTAAAACATACCCCTTTGCACCGGCACGCATGGCCGCAAAAACGGAATGATCATCCTGAAACATCGTTAAAATTAAGATTTGCGTGGCAGGATTATTTTTGATAATTTCGCGTGTTGCTTCAATTCCATTACAGCCAGGCATTCGCAGATCCATTAAAATCACATCAGGTTCAAGTGTTTGTGCCAGTTGGATGGCTTCTTCCCCTGATGTTGCCTCGCCAATTACTTCAAGATCCTCAGTTGTTAGAAAAAGTGTCTTTACGCCATGCCGAAATAAAGGATGATCATCGGCAATTAATATCTTCAATTTTTTCAACCTAGCTCCCCCATACCCTTAAGTATTTACTGGCAGAAAAACAGTTAGTTTTGTTCCTATTTTTTCAGAGTGTTCGACCAAGAATTTTCCGCCTAATTCATTTGTTCTTTGTTTCATCGATTCCATGCCGATGCCTCCCTTTTCTCTGTTTTTACTTTTCGGAGACATCCCCACACCATTATCTTCAATGAACATATGCAAACCATGTTCTTGGTTTTCATTAAATAAAATCTTAATATAACAGGCAGTAGCCTTGGAGTGACGAACGACGTTCACCAAAGCCTCGGTCATAATGCGAAACGCAGCTACCTCAACTGCAGCGGGTAAAACAGGTAATTTTTCCGGGGCATGTAAGCAAAAGTGGATGCCTGAACCTTGCTCATGTCTTTTACTCACCAGTGTTAATTCCTTTATACGCTCGTGAATCGCCCCGATTAATCCCATTTCATCTAATGTAGGTGGGCGTAAATCATAGACGATTCCCCTTATTTCAGATACGGTTTGGCGGATCGTTGATTGCAATTCACTCAGAATCTCCTTGGTGGCCGCGGGATTTTTTTCAACAAGATCTTCTGCGGCTGCAGCAGTTAAAGCCAGAGCTGCTAATTTTGGAGCTAATCCATCGTGCAGATTACTCCGAAGCTCTCTTCTCTCCTCTTCGCGAGCTAAAACCAGCTGTTCCCTAGATTCCTGTAAATTCGCGGCTAACATTTTTAAATCAATTGAAGCCTTTGCACTTTGGACGACGGCACTTGCCTGTCGGATCAGCATTTCTAAAAATTTTTGATCAGACGTTGTAAAACGTTCTCCAGGCGAGCGTGGGGAAAGCCTTAAGGCACCAATCTCTTCCCCTCGATAATACAAACTAAATGAAAAGCACTCGTCAAAAAATTCTCCCTCTTCCGCTGCCAAGACTTCTCCACCATTTTGATGCAAACTTAATGAGGCATAAGGAAGCCGTAGTGAGTCTTTAATGGTACGGATCACCAGTTTCAAAACGGCCTCCGGATCCAGAGGATTTTCTAGTTCTTTTGACAGTCGATGCAGGACGGAATAGGGATCGTCATTTTCACCATACATACGGCGGTTGATAAAGCGTTGAATGTGCTGTTTAATCGGAGAGTACAAAACGGCAACAATTCCGGTACCAATAAAGGATATTACTGTATGATTTTTAGTATCAAAAAGTAGCCCCGTATACCACACAGCGGACACATAAAATAAAACAGTACATGCTGTTAGGATTCCGTAAACAAGGGTTCGATTCACAATGATATCGATGTCCCAAAGGCGGTGCTTTAACATGGCAATCAATATCGCCAAAGGGATCAACAGCATGAAAGCATGGACTCCGATCTCTACAGCATAAACCTGGTATGGCTGGGCTGATATGGATTTTTCTTGAAAAATAAATAAAATGGTAACGCTCATTAGACCCATTAGTGCCATAACCACACCATAGACAACCCATTTTGCTTGCTGCTTTTCTAAGGGCGTTAAAACAGTCTTATAGCGAAAAATTTGAACAGAAATTAAACTGCCAATCCAAATAAAAAACCAGATCCCAAACAACAGCTTCGGCCCGTGCTGTAAATCAATGATCGTACTAGGGAATAGCATGCCGGGAACCCGAAGGATGATAATGGTCATGCATAAATAGGCCGACCACCTAGGAGCAAATTTTCCATTTGGAAATAAAAAAAAGAAAAGAATAAAAGCTGTCATCCCTCCTGCTTCGATGACTTGAACCAAGTATGTTAGCAGCGGGTGAATCAGCTTAATGCCTGACATGATCGGTGTGAATGTTCCGCCAAGTGAGATGAGCATAAAACTTCCTAATAAACCAATGAGTCCAGATGATTTCTTCCATAATAGGACTGTTCCTGCCGTTATATAAACAAGACCAAATACGGCATATATACTGACATAGGCAAACGAATATTCTGCTGGACTGATTCCATGGTTTTGAAGCCAGTTGGTTCCAGGAGCAGGGTTATAAAAACCGGTACAAGATTGGGCAATACAATTGGATTTTATATATTGGTAATATTGAGGAATGCTGTAGATAAACAATATGGCCGTAAGCAGGGTCATGACCAGCACGGTGACTCGTAAAAGAGGTAACTTTTTTTCGGGCAAAAACTCCATTGTATCTCCCCTGTTAATCCATGATAGGCAAATTGTACCAACAATCAGATTGTTCTGTAAATGTTTAATTTTATTCCCATGTAAGTTCCTGCCCTTTGGGAAACGGTGCCTCTAACACTCGGGAAGGTTTGGGGTGGTAAGATTCAAGTGTAGAATCAATCAAATTACAGGGGGAATTAACATGTTAACCATTCCAAACGGGTATTTAAAATTTAGCGGGTTTTTGTTACTGTTAGGAGGATTAATGGGTTTTACCGGTCAGTTGATCCATCTTGAAGATATGCCTGCATCCGTCAAAGACATTCCTGAATTCTTAAAAGGCGCAGTAAATATCCATGTTCTTTTAGCTTACGCTTCCACGTTTATCTTGATGGGCTTACCGGCTGTTTATCTTCGTCAAGCTTCCGGCTTAAAATGGTGGGGCTGGGTTTCTTTCCCACTACTGTTTATTGGTTTAATGCTGGAGATTTTCCACGGTCCGGTTCAGATTATGGCCTATCCAATCATTTTTGATTTCGTCCACACTGCCGCAGATTTGAAACATGTCGGGGAATTATTCAATAATATGGCCATTGATCAATATCCATTGCAGCTAGCTGTATTTATCCCGCTTATTCCGGGAATCTTCCTTGGTCTCATCCTATTAGGAATTGCCACTTTGCGTGCTAAGGTGTTGCCAAAGGCACCAGCAATCTTTATTTTTATAGTAATGGTCATCCAAATTGTGGGCATGGTAGTTCCCGTTCATATTCATTTGCTGGAGATTTCATTTGCCTATATTCATCTCATTTTTGTTTGGATTGGAGCCTTAATGGCATTTGGAAAAATAAATGCTCCGGTGCAGAAAGTAAATACAGATTCTGTCATTGTCAAATCATAATAGATTCCCCGCGGATTTTAATTTCTGCGGGGTTTTTACATAAGAGGAATTCATTTGGCTCATTCTAAACTTGATATTAGTTTTTTGAAGGGAGTTTTATTATGATGCAAAATCAACCGCCAATCCCGAATCCGCCACAAGCGATTACAACAAAAGACTTGCAGTATTTAAAAGATGCAATGTCTTGGGAACTTCTTGCGTTTAAAAAATTTCATTTTCTGGCTCAGCATGCTCAAAATCAGGATATTAAGCAGGCCCTAGATGAGGCTGGAAGAATGCACCAGGATCATTATAATCGTTTGCTTTCTCACCTCCAGGTAGATAACAATGCGGTTATGTCAAGCATACAAAATCAACAAATGCACTAATTTTTGAATGGAGGGAAAAAGAATGCAAAATCAACAAAATCAGCAATCCCAGAATTCGAATCAAATTGCCAATCCGCAAACTGGGCAATTGCCTAAGGTGAAAGGCCCTGAAATGAATGACCGTGACTTTCTCAATGATGGCCTCAGTACGTGCAAGTATATTACAGACAGCTTAAATATTGCGATCCGTGAGGCAAGTCACGACAAACTTCATTCCGATTTGTTACAAATGCTCACTGAAACTCACCAAACCAGCAGAAATATTTACAAATTAATGTTTCAAAACGGATGGTATAAACTGGAGGCCGAAGATCAACAAAAGATTGATCAAGCCTATCAGCAATTTAACAACTATTCTTCACAATTTCCATATCAATAATATGGCCCGGTACTTATTACCGGGTTTTTATTTACGGTGATAATGGGTCATTACGTCCGATACAGTAAAAACTGCTTTCTTGTTTATGGTTGATGTCTTTCATTAAGGGGTTGAATGACAATTCCCGGTTGGTGTGCATGCATGTTGGCTTTCATCA
>NZ_JBALNY010000219.1:0-8436 GCF_036962145.1 Bacillus sp. JJ1764
AACAGTGTTGATTTTTACACTCTGTTGATTGGAGCGGAAATCAACAGACAATTTCAAAAAAGCCTAAATAAAAAAAGGGGCGGCAGAAAAAACTGTCGCCCCGAAATGTAAGTTAACGATGCTCTTGATAGGTATTAGCCTTCGTTACTTGTTTTATAAGGGAAACTTCCTCATTCGTCAAAGGCTGACTTTTAATTGCCTTGGCATTCTCTCTAACCTGTTCAGGGCTGCTTGCACCGGCAACGACAGACGCAACCACAGGATTTGCCAAATTATATTGCAGGGCTACTTCAGTAAAAGAACGCACACCTGCAACCACTTCTTTTAAATGAGGCAGAACTTCAGACAGTTCCTCAAA
This sequence comes from Bacillus sp. JJ1764, assembly GCF_036962145.1. Classification (NCBI taxonomy): domain Bacteria; kingdom Bacillati; phylum Bacillota; class Bacilli; order Caryophanales; family Bacillaceae; genus Bacillus; species Bacillus sp. JJ1764. The sequence goes on from NZ_JBALNY010000219.1 coordinate 359, forward strand.
AGAATAATCCAAATATCCTTTTCCGGCAGCCAATTTCTCTACCATTTTGTCACTTAAAAGCCCTTTAGCAAGCGGACCACGGGTAACCACACTTATACCATGTTCATGAAGCTGCGGCAGTACCTTTTCCTCCGGGCGGCGGTCAAGCATACTGTACTGCATCATGACTGAAACCAATCCTGATTTTGCAATGTATTCCCTAATAACATTTGGACGAATCGATGAAATTCCATAATAACGAATAAATCCCTCTGTCTTCAATTCCTCAAAAGCCTCAATCACTTCATCAATTGGATCCAGAATCGTGCCACCATGCAGTTGATACAGATCGATATAATCAGTTCCAAGCCGTTTCAAGCTATCTTTCACAGCTTCTTTTATGTATGTCTTGGATGGATCCCAGGTCCAGCCGCTTTGATCCGGCTTCCAACGGTTCCCAACTTTTGTCGCGATGATCACCTGTTCACGGACATTTTTTAACGCTTTCCCAACGATTGTTTCATTTTCACCCATATCATATAAATCGGCAGTATCAAAATAATTGATTCCTTCCTCAAGGGCAGTTTCAATAATCCGACGGGCATATATTTCATCTGTTCCAACTGACATACAGCCAAGTCCCAATTCACTTACAAATAAGTTTGAATTTCCAAGTTTCCTTTGTTTCAAAAAAATTCCCCCTTTCTTTTTACAATTTTATAAAAGAAAGGGGGAGACTACAAATATCAGGGTTTATGGACACTTTGCAGCCATTCAGAGACGGTTGCAAACTCCTTGTTATATTCTTTAAGCTTTTGAACTACTTCCCAACCCTTGCCGACAAGGATCACGCCATTGTCATGTACATATACTTTCATCCCATCCCCCCCAAGTCAAGTATGATAAAATGTATGACGGAACCTTATCGGGCTAGAACAGGAGATGATACATATGAATAAGTTAGAGGAAAAAACACTTCATAGTAAGGAAATTTTTTCAGGAAAGGTCGTCAGTCTTTATTTGGAGGATGTGGAGCTTCCAAACGGAAAGCAATCTAAGCGGGAAATTATTAAACATCCCGGTGCAGTGGCCATTTTAGCGGTTACGGATGAGAATAAAATGGTAATGGTTGAACAATATCGCAAACCATTGGAACGAACCATTGTGGAAATACCTGCAGGGAAATTGGAAAAGGGCGAAGAACCGGCTGTTTGCGCCAGACGTGAATTAGAAGAGGAGACAGGCTATGAATGTGCAAGTTTAGAATTGCTTACTTCTTTTTATACATCGCCGGGATTTGCAGATGAGATTGTCCATGTCTATTTGGCAAAAGGGCTAAAAAAGAAGGAAAATGCAGCTGGGCTTGATGAAGACGAATTTGTAAATTTGGAAGAAATTACTCTAGAGGAGGCCCTCCAATATGTACAGGAACAAAAAATTTATGATGCCAAAACGATTTATGCTGTCCAATACTTACAATTACAAGAGGCGTTGAAGCTTAGATGAATCGCTACTATGTCGATTTGCATATTCATATTGGCCGGACATGGACCGGTAAACCAGTTAAAATCACCGGATCCAAATCGCTGACCTTTACGAACATTATTGAACACGCCAGGCATGAAAAAGGGTTAAATATGATCGGAATTATTGATAGTCACTCCCCGGAAGTGATTCTGGAGATGGAGAGTCTTATTCAAAGCGGTGAAGTAGTTGAGCACCAAAATGGAGGTTTGGTCTTTGGCGATTTAACGGTCATTCCAGGTTCTGAATTAGAAATTTATGATGAACAATGCAACGGCCCCATCCATGTGCTTTGTTATATGCCGACAATCGCAAAAATGAGAGAGTTCTCGAATTGGCTTTCCGGCCATTTGAAAAATATTCAGTTGAGTTCACAGCGGGTGTATATAACGGGACTTCAATTGCAAAAGAAAACAAAAGAATTGGGCGGTATTTTTATCCCTGCTCATGTGTTTACACCGTTTAAAAGTCTCTATGGAAAAGGCGTGAATCATTCTTTAACCGAGGTGTTCGATCCAAGCCTGATCGATGGAATTGAGCTAGGTTTAAGCTCTGATACGGAAATGGCTGATCAATTAGGTGAATTACATGCGTATACCTTTGTGACAAATTCAGATGCCCATTCTCTTGCGAAAATCGCCCGCGAATATCAGGTCATAGCCATGGAGGAACCGACTTTTTTGGAATTGCAAAAAGCCTTACAAGGTGAAGATGGCAGGGGAGTAATCGCCAATTATGGATTGGACCCGTTACTAGGGAAATACCATAAAACGGTATGTGCCAACTGCTTGAATCATGTTCCAAATGATGATCAATTGTGTAACCTTTGCGGCAGTGAGAAAATCATTAAAGGTGTGGCTGACCGGATTCTTGAATTGAAAACGGCAGCAACGGGAAGGGCTGATCGGCCCCAATACATTCATCAAGTTCCGCTTGAATTTATTCCGGGATTAGGTCCGCGTCTGCTTGAAAAACTGGTCGATCACTTTGGAAGTGAAATGGCTATTTTACATGAGGTGCCCAAGGAGGCATTAGCGCAAGTGGTTCCTGAGAAAATTGCTGAATTCATTATGCAGGCCCGTGAAGGTAAAGTCCATCTGGCGGCAGGTGGCGGTGGAAAATATGGAAAAATTGCAGACCAATAAATAATAGCTAGAAACCTGGCAGTTGACTAAAAAAACTGCCGGGTTTTTAAAATCTATTAAATTAAGTCATAGAAAGACTAGAGTGGCCATAGACTGTATTAACGAATGACTTAATAGGAGGAAGCGTAAATGAAAAAACGTTTGTACCAGTCCAATGCCGCCAGTTATTTCCGCGAGTATTCCTCAATTTTTCTTTTTATTGTAGTCCTGTTTTTAATGGGAGTCATCTTTGGAGCCATTGTCGTCAATAGTATGAGCTTTACCCAAAAAGAGAATCTCTTCTATTATTTATCACAATTTTTCGGGCAGGTTTCCAATGGGGAAGTTGCTGAGAACAGTGATATATTTGTGCAAAGTTTCCTCCACAACAGCAAGTTTATTGGTTTAATGTGGGTGCTGGGGATCTCCATTATTGGTCTTCCTATTATTCTCATTCTCTTATTTCTAAAAGGAATGGTAGTAGGCTTTACGGTTGGTTTCCTTGTCAGTCAAATGGGCTGGAAGGGCTTCGGTCTTGCAGTGGCCTCGATTATGCCACAAAACCTGGTGATTATTCCTATCTTTATCCTAATGTCAGCCTTTTCTGTTATTTTCTCAATGAGAATGATAAAGAAGCAATTCATGAAAAAATATGCTCAACCGATTCTGCCTTTCTTTAAAGGCTATGTTGTAGCCTTAGTAGCTGCACTGGTGTTTATATCCGTGGCTTCGGGTCTAGAAGCTTATGTATCACCGTGGTTGATGAAAACTATGATCAGTTCCTCTATGTTAAAATAATAATTATATAATAATTTATCTAATCATTTATTTATAATAATTTTATTTTGAATCTCCTTTATCATCTGTTATAATGAAAATTAACAGTGGCGAGGGAGGGACTTCACGATGGAAACTAGAATTGAGAGAATAAAGAAGCAGTTGCACTCAGCAAGCTACAAGCTTACACCTCAGCGCGAAGCAACCGTAAGAGTTTTGCTAGAAAATGAAGAGGATCATTTAAGTGCGGAAGATGTGTACCTCCTCGTTAAGGAAAAATCGCCTGAAATAGGCCTAGCAACTGTTTATCGAACGCTGGAATTATTAACGGAACTGAAAATAGTCGATAAAATAAATTTTGGTGACGGGGTTTCTCGTTATGATTTGCGTCAAGAGGGCGCAGCGCATTTTCACCATCACTTAGTCTGCATTGAATGCGGCGCTGTTGATGAAATTCAAGAAGATTTATTGGAAGACGTTGAAGCAATCGTCGAAAACAAATGGAAATTTAAAATAAAAGATCATCGCCTGACTTTCCACGGTATTTGCCATCGGTGCCAGGAAAAAAAAGTTGAGGAAAATGTTAAATAAAAAGCAAACGGTCCTTCGATAGAAAGGGCTTTTTTCTTTTGTCCTTCTTTCCGCTAATTTCTAGCTAACAAAAGGTATAAAACCTGTACAAATTGGCATACCATTTATTAGAATAGGCAGAAATTGGGGGAAAAAAGGATGTTCTCTTTTATGAAAATGGCAATGCAGACCTTAAAGGTGTTTATTATATTTACCGGATGCACGATTCTTTTCTATTATGGTATCATGTGGGTATCTGATGAATACCGAAACTATCATCGCTATGATGAACCGGAAGGATCTGCTGTGAAAGTCTCTAACGCAGTCAATCAAAAACATTCTTCCATGCTGGATCGGCTATTTTTGTTTTATTTAAATGGGGAGTAAAAATAATGGAAGAACAAGTAAACAATTTTCTAAGATATTTAAGTATTGAAGCTGTTAAGGCCAAAAATACAATTCTCTCGTATGAACGTGATTTGAAAAACTACGTGCACTATCTGAAAAAAGTAGAGTCTTTGGACACATTCAATCAAGTTCAGCGAGTACATATTATTCATTTTCTCGAATTTTTAAAGGAACAGGGAAAATCATCAAAAACAATTGCACGTCACATCGCTTCGATTCGTGCGTTACACCAATTTTTATTAAGAGATAAAGCAACGGACCATGATCCATCTGTGCAAATCGAAACGCCAAGAATGGAAAAATCCCTCCCTAACATACTCAGTTTGCCGGAAGTAGAAACATTGCTAGCTACTCCCAATCCTGCTGATCATTATGGTATTAGGGATAAGGCGATGTTGGAGTTGTTATATGCAACAGGCATCAGAGTTAGTGAATTGATTGGTTTAGATATGGAAGATATCCAGTTAACCATGGGATTTATCCGATGCAAAGGCAAAAACGATAAAGAACGAATTATACCGATAGGGAAAACGGCAACAGAAGCAGTTTCAGTTTATTTAGAAAAAGGGAGACCTCATTTTGTCTCAAAAAAACACCAAGATACAGCATTATTTCTCAATCATCAAGGAAAGCGAATGACTCGGCAGGGATTTTGGAAAATCTTAAAAAGGTTGGCAGCCGAGGCAGGCATTGCTACAGAACTGACACCCCACACATTAAGACATTCCTTTGCTGCGCATTTAATTGAAAATGGCGCAGATTTAAGAGCAGTCCAAGAGATGCTTGGACATGCAGATATCTCTACGACGCAGATCTATACAAGCATTACGAAAACAAGGCTAAATGATGTATATCGAAAATTTCACCCGCGGGCTTAATATATTTACAGTTTTATAGAGATGTTCACATAAATGTTAGAAAGCTGCTGTAGTTTTAGCAGCTTTTTTCTTGTAATTTTCGATATATCTAGTAAAATAAAGAAGTCAGACTTCTGACAAATATGTAGTCATTTGTAGGTTAAATAGACCTAAATAGGGAATCCTATTTATGTCTAATGTTTTCTTGGAATTGTAAACGGTGTCAAAATAAAAAGGAGGAATTTGTAAATGGCAGCAAATACATATAAACGTATTTTTATCATTGTAATGGATTCCGTAGGGATTGGGGAAGCACCTGATGCTGAAAGGTTCGGAGATAAAGGAGCAAATACATTCGGTCATATAGCGGAGAAAATGAATGGTCTAAACATGCCGAATATGGGAAAATTAGGATTAAGTAATATTCTTGAAATTAAGGGAATTGAAAAAGCAGAAAAGCCGCTTGCTTTTTATACAAAGATGATGGAAGCTTCAAACGGCAAGGATACAATGACAGGTCACTGGGAAATCATGGGTTTAAATATCCAAACTCCATTCCAGGTATTTCCTGATGGGTTCCCAGATGAACTTCTGTCAGAAATAGAAAAAAGAACAGGCCGGAAAATTATCGGTAATAAGCCTGCCAGTGGAACAGAGATTCTCGATGAACTTGGCGAAGAACATATGAAAACCGGAGCATTAATTGTCTATACTTCCGCAGATTCTGTGTTGCAAATTGCGGCGCATGAAGAAATTGTTCCACTTGAAGAGCTGTATCAGATTTGTAAAATAGCTCGTGAATTAACGCTTGATGAAAAGTATATGGTTGGAAGAGTAATCGCTCGTCCATTCCTCGGTGAGCCGGGTAACTTTAAGCGGACAGCCAATCGTCACGACTACGCTTTAAAGCCATTTGACCGTACCGTTATGAGTGAATTAAAGGATTCTGGCTTTGACGTCATCGCAATCGGAAAAATTTCCGATATTTATGATGGCGAGGGTGTAACGAAATCAATGAGAACGGTTTCGAATATGGATGGTATGGATAAGCTGGTTGAAACATTAGATATGGACTTCAATGGAATCAGCTTTTTAAATCTCGTTGATTTTGACGCTCTGTACGGACATCGCCGTGATCCAATCGGTTATGGAAAAGCCTTAGAAGAGTATGATGCAAGGCTATCGGAAGTCTTTGAAAAGATGAAGGAAGATGATCTATTAATGATCACTGCGGATCATGGAAATGACCCAGTAGCTCCTGGAACAGACCATACCCGTGAATATGTACCGTTGTTAGTTTATTCGAAAAGGATAAAAGAAGGTAAAGAATTGCCTTTAAGAGAAACGTTTGCTGATCTGGGTGCTACGGTAGCTGACAATTTTAAAGTGAAAATGCCGCAAAATGGTAAAAGCTTTTTAAACGAAATGGAATAAGTAATGATTAATAAATCGTAAAGTGGTGACTGATAATGAGAATGGTTGATCTGATCGAGAAAAAACGTGACGGACTTGAATTAACCACAGAGGAAATTAATTTCATTATTCAAGGATATACAGAAGGCTCAATTCCTGATTATCAAATGAGTGCCTTAACGATGGCAATCGTCTTTAGAGGAATGACAGAACAAGAACGTGCTGATTTAACCATGGCGATGGTGAAATCAGGTGATGAAATCGATTTATCGCAAATCGAAGGAATTAAAGTAGACAAACATTCAACGGGCGGTGTCGGGGATACGACAACCTTGGTATTAGGACCACTTGTCGCCGCCGTTGGCGTTCCTGTTGCGAAAATGTCGGGCCGTGGTTTGGGCCACACGGGCGGAACCATTGATAAGTTAGAATCGGTAGCTGGATTCCACGTCGAAATTGATAACGCTGAGTTTATTGACTTAGTAAATAAAAATAAAATCGCTGTTATTGGTCAAAGCGGCAACCTGACACCTGCGGATAAGAAGCTTTATGCACTGAGAGATGTTACGGCAACGGTTGAAAGCATTCCACTTATTGCCAGCTCGATCATGAGTAAGAAAATTGCTGCTGGAGCTGATGCAATTGTTCTAGATGTAAAAACAGGCGCAGGTGCCTTTATGAAAACACTAGATGATTCCCGCGAATTGGCTAAAGCCATGGTGCGAATTGGAAATAATGTCGGCAGAAGAACAATGGCGGTTATTTCTGATATGAGTCAACCGCTCGGATTTGCAATTGGAAATGCGCTTGAAGTAAAGGAAGCCATCGATACATTAAAAGGTCAAGGACCAGAAGATTTAACCGAGCTTTGTTTAACACTTGGCAGCCATATGGTGTACGTAGGCCAAAAAGCCGGTTCACTGCAAGAAGCTAGAACCATGTTGGAAAATGCAATAAACAATGGTACAGCACTTGCCAAGTTAAAAGAATTCTTAACCTCTCAAGGCGGAGATGCTTCCATTGTAGATGATACTTCCAAATTGCCGCAGGCTAAATTTGTATTTGAACTGGAGGCACAACAAGATGGCTATGTATCTGAAATCGTCGCTGATGAAGTTGGAACAGCAGCCATGTTGCTAGGTGCAGGTAGGGCTACGAAAGAATCAAACATCGACCTTGCAGTAGGATTGGTCTTACGAAAAAAAATCGGAGACCAAGTCAAAAAAGGTGAATCCTTAGTAACCATCTACAGTAACTTCGAAGACGTAGCTGAAGTGAAACATAAGCTATACGAGAATATCAAGATTTCAACAAATATAGTAGCAGCCCCAACCCTCATCCATGAGGAAATAACAGAATAGATACTGTTTAAAAAGTAGAAAGGGTGACAGGTACCATGTGAAATTTCCACATGGTACCTGTCACC
>NZ_JBALNY010000220.1:0-3945 GCF_036962145.1 Bacillus sp. JJ1764
CCCAGCAACACCAGCGCCCCTCCCATTGAAAATGTACCGACACGCCACGTTCTCATACCCCTGTCCCCTTTCCTTTTTTAAAAAGAAAGCTAATCCCCGCCCCGATTAAGACGGCTGCCGCCAACCCTGTTTTCCATTTTTTCATGATTTTCCTTCCTCCCTTTTATGCTTGCTGCCGGTTAATAGCTTGATGCCGCCAACGATCAGGACAAAGCAGACAAGCCCTGTTTGAAAATAGCTTTGCACCCAATAGGCAATATCTATATTGATTAATTTTGTTAGCATAGGTGAGAACACCGGAAGCAGGATGTTTACTACTAAGTAATACAGGCCCAGAAAAATCAGACCAATGCCAACCCATTTTTGATGATTAAGAAAGTAGGAGATAATCGGAACATCTTCCAAAGCTTCCTCGTTATAGCGTGATACTTTTTGCAGTCCGTCAAAAAAGCTATAAAACCAAATAATCGGGATCAAAAACAGAAAGATGCCAAGTCTAAGAACATCAAGAATATAAACTGAGAATAAAAATGCTGCCATTAGTTGAATCCCACGGCGCTGCAGCCCAAGATATAAGTGTCCGGCCCCAGGGAAAATCGACAGAAATGTCGCAATGGCTTTGCTTTTTTTACCATCTTCTCGCCGTGTTTCAAAATCCTCAAAAATCGTCCTGTCGACCAACTCTTCTCCGCGCTGTTTTTTGTTTACCTGTTGAACCGCATCAAAAAATCCATACACCCAAATGACCGGCAAACTTAATAAAAAGACGAGAAATTCTGATCTGTTGGATAGGGCTGTCACGAAAATCACCATGATCCCCAATCCAAGAAAGGTAGCTAAAAGGGTTAATCCACGATTCATTAATCCTAATTGAAAATGGCCGAGTCCCGGAATAAACGAAAGGACAATCGTATAAAACCGCTCGGAATCTTGAGCTGCCTGAGAATTCGGCTCACCGAGGTCAGCAGCTAGCAACACCTTCTTTTGCTTAGAAATTTGCACACCCATGTCAATAAAACTAACTAAGTAAATAAAAATCCCGACCATAAAAGGAATAATGATGGCATCCCCAGTGCCACTGGCGATTCCGATGACCGTGATCAACGCACAGCCAAATACCAACAATAAATATAGGACCCCGCGGAACATTTTTCCCCAATAAATAAGGCCAAGTCCCGGAAACAAAGATAAGGTTAATGCCTTTGTTGAACTTTTCATTTCCTAATTGCCTCCTTCTTCTCTAATGAATCCATCCATGCAAATGTCTTATCTATAACACCCTCCGTCACCGAAGGCCGCTTTTCTTGCACATTCCCTGCCTCCAAGGAATTCGCATATTTAGCTAATGATTGAAATGCTCCTGTAAACGTCAGTAAGATCGTCGCTGCTGCTGCCAGCAAATAATGAAATACCGCCCGCTGATATAATGGCCTCTTCGATGTTCTTTTTTTAACTGAACTTGTTGTGGTGCCAGGCACCAATTCCAATTCAATACTAGTGCTTTTGGTGACAGGCACCTTTTCTAATCCATCAGTAGTGCTTTTGGTGACAGGCACCGTGTTTAGTGCCCCCATCACGAGTTCGGTGAAGTCGCTAGTGTCTGGAAGGGCCGGGAGTGATGTTTCATTTACTTCTACAGCTTTTAGATATTTTTCTAAGCATTGGTCGCAAGTATATAGGTGGTTTTCCAGTTGTTCTCTGGTTTGGTCGGTTAAGTCGCCTGTTACGTATTGCTGCCATTGTTCTTCAGTAAAATGCGTCATGAAAAATCGTCCTCCTTCCAGTTTTTTTTGATCCAGTTACGGGCGCGGTACAGTTTGGTTTCGATGGTTTTGACTTGAACATTTTGTTCCTCAGCCATTTGCTGGTAGCTTTTTTCGGCTATGTAAAAGCCAAATATGACATCCCGGTAATTTTCCGGTAATTCATTAAGCCGCTTTCGGACCAGCTGTTTTTGCTCCTTCTGCAAAATTTCCCTTTCCAAACTGTCCTCCGTCGTCCCTAATGTTTCAAATTCCTCGAAAACTTCTTCTCGCCTGCGTGCCTGTTTTCGTTTCATATCAATGGCATGGTTGACAGCAATCCTTGTCATCCAAGTTTTAAACCCTTGATTTTCATATTGGGAGAGAGACGTATAGATTTTGATAAATACTTCCTGGGCCGCATCTTCGGCTTCCTTTTGATCGCGAAGGATTGCAAAGACTGTCCGGAACACATCATTGCGGTACTTCTCGACCAAAAGCCGAAAGGCATGATCATGGCCATCCAGTACTTTTTGAATTAAAACCGTATCACTAATGGTTCTCTCCCCCTTTCTTTTCAATCTGTACACCTAATAGACGAACCTACTTTGGATAACCCCTACACTTTTTTTAAAAAAATATTTTTAACGATTAAAAAAAACGTGCGAATCTGTCTTCGCACGTTTCCGATATGATCTATTATGCCAATGTTAAAATACAAAGATTACATTCATATGGGATTTCAAACGATTCTTTATCAGATATGCCTGAGAATATTTCATCAAACAATCCATTCCTTTGAGTTCCATCCATGTCGGTAACCATGAATACTTCCATCCATTCCTCTTTTGTTAACGTAATTGAATCTTTCAATTTGTAAAAATCCCGAAGTTCAAAACCATTGTGCTGCCATTCGGCAAACCACTCGACTGGAAAACCATTGATGAATTGGTTGGAGAACGACTTTTTACCGCCCTCCTTATCCCTGTTCAAAACAGTTAGGGTTTTGTTCACCACTTCCGAATCGGGAGTAAATCCTGATTCTATCACAATCAGTATCCCTTTCGATTTCAAGAGTCTTTTAATCTCCTGAAGAGCTTTCTCGCGATCAAACAAATTCCAAGCTCTCATGACAGTAACAATATCATAAGTTGAGTCATCCAAACCCGTGTTTTCAGCTGTAGCTTGAGTATAAGGAATCGTAAAGTTTCTCGTTGTATTCAATTGATGCGCCTGCCTCAGCATGTCAGATGATGGCTCAACCCCCACAACATTTGCCTTTCTCATTGCTATTTTTCGTGCTAACGTACCCGTTCCCGATCCTAAATCTACTACTTTTTTTCCTTCAAAAGAAATACCACGAATCATTAAACTGTCCATCATAGCTGTGGGAATATCTTCTCTTGAGCTAGCATAGTTTTTAATAACTTGGCCAAAATCAATATTTTCCATCATCGGCGCCTCTTTTCACTTCATTTCCAATACATGAAAATTCAACAAAATAATACCATTTCTTTATGGTAGAATGAAAGAAAAATATTTTAAGGGAATGATCCTTATGTTCTGGTTGCTGCTCCTTGCTTCTTATTTAATTGGAAGTTTCCCGACAGCGTTAATTGTAGGAAAGATCATATACGGGGTTGATATCCGGGAACTTGGAAGTAAAAATCCCGGTGCCACTAATACCCTCAGGGTTCTAGGCAAAAAATCCGCTCTCTTTGTTCTATTCATTGACCTTGGAAAAGGTGCTCTGGCGGCCTATCTTCCTCTGTTCTTTCACCTTCAGACCGAACCGCTGTACTTTGGCCTTACCGCTGTCATTGGACATTGCTTCCCTATCTTTGCTGGCTTCAGAGGTGGCAAAGCGATTGCCACCACTGCTGGTGCTTTATTGATCAGCAATCTTCCTTTGCTAATCATTGCCTACATTTCGTTTTTTCTCATGATATTTTTAACAAAATACGTCTTTTTCGGCTCCATCTCTGTTGGGCTCAGCATGCTAGTCTTTGATCTCTTTTCTTCAAAATTAGAATTTGAACTTATCTTTTTATTTTTCCTCATCTTATTAATCTTTCTGCACCGTTCTAATATACGCAACTTTATTTTAGGTATTGAACCGAGGATCAACGATAAACATTTGCTCAATGACCGTATTCCCCCAAAGAAAAATGGATTTAAAATGTAGGTCTGTTAAACTTGTCTG
>NZ_JBALNY010000220.1:4072-10854 GCF_036962145.1 Bacillus sp. JJ1764
TGTAAAAAATCAACACTGTTCTTTAACACAGCCAAAATGTAAAAAATGCCACTAGGAAAGGAATTCACCTTGCCAGTGGCATTTTTTTTAAATCAACTTAGATATGATGCTGTCAGCAACGGTCTGCCAGATGGTCTCATCGGTTTGATAGGATGCCACTAGCCGCTTATACATGGCCAATTGTTTTTCTTGAAAGTCGGGTGCTTCCTTATCAGGCAAATTCGTCCGTTCTCTTTCCACTAATGCCTGCATTTCCGGAGCTCGTGGCCCCCATACAGCCACTTCACTGCCTTCTTGGTCGATAAAAATAAAAATGGGAATGGCTCTTGAGGTACCATTAGTGAGGTATTGGTCCATGAGTTCCAGATTTTGATCCCGTAATAAACAACGAATTTCAATTCCTGCTGCCTCAGCAATTCTGAATAAAATCGGATTATTGAGCATGGCATCTCCGCACCAATCCTCTGTTAACACAATTACCCGTAATTCCCGAGATTTAAGCGCTGCAAGTTTGTTTATACTTTCCTCATCTACAACAAATTTCTCATAAATGGATAGCATTTTTGTTTTATTTTTATCCATGGAGTCAATGTATTCCTTTACCGTCATTCCTTTTTGGAACCATGAAAGTAATTCTGTCATTACAATCACTCCTTTTTATTTTCTATCATAGCGGAATTGTAAACTAATTGGCAATGATCCTGCTTACATCCCCAAGGATTATTATATTACAAGTATTTTTTACTTTTTAACAAAACCAATAATTTAACAGTAGAAATAGATTTATACAATTGATAGAATATTTTATAAAGAGGAAATATTATTTTAAATATTTTCCAAGATAATAAAGGGGGATAAAGGATGTCCAATACAACTCTACAAATGGTCTCGATTGGAATTTACTTAGCCATGATGCTTTTTATTGGATGGTATTCTTATCGAAAAACAAGCAATCTCACAGATTACATGCTCGGAGGAAGGTCTTTAGGACCCGCAGTAACAGCGCTTAGTGCCGGTGCGGCCGATATGAGTGGTTGGCTGTTAATGGGCCTTCCGGGTGGAATTTATGTAACCGGTTTAGCAGATGCGTGGATTGCCATCGGCTTAACGATTGGAGCTTACTTAAACTGGTTATTAGTTGCACCACGCTTGCGTTCCTACACCCAAGTAGCCAATGATTCCATCACTATACCAAGCTTTCTTGAAAATCGCTTCAAAGACAACACAAAACTACTTCGCATTGTTTCTGGTATTGTTATTCTTACTTTCTTTACTTTCTATGTCTCTTCCGGTATGGTTTCCGGCGCCGTCTTTTTTCAAAGCTCCTTTGGTACAAGCTATCTTACAGGACTTTATATTGTTGGTGGCGTGGTCGTTGCCTATACTTTATTTGGCGGATTCCTTGCCGTCAGCTACACAGACTTTATTCAAGGTTTAATGATGCTAATTGCCCTCTTGCTTGTACCGGCGATTGGTATTTTTAAGACTGGTGGTCCTGTAGAAACATTTAATACGATTCGTGCCATTGATCCAACTATTCTTGATTTCTTTAAAGGAACTACCTTTTTAGGGGTTGTTTCTGCAATGGCATGGGGACTTGGTTACTTTGGCCAGCCACATATTATCGTTCGCTTTATGGCTATTACCACTGTAAAAGAAACGAAAAGTGCCCGCCGCATCGGAATGGGCTGGATGATTTTTTCCTTAATCGGTACGATTTTCACAGGATTTATCGGATTGGCCTTTTTCCATAATAACGCGGATTATAAACTGGATAACCCGGAAGCCGTCTTTATTTCATTGAGCCAGATCTTTTTCCATCCTCTCTTTGCCGGATTTGCCTTGGCTGCCATTCTTGCTGCCATTATGAGCACGATCTCTTCTCAGTTAATCGTTACATCCAGTGCATTAGTTGAGGATTTGTACAAAGCGGTCGTCAATAAGGAAGCAAAGGACAAACAGCTGGTTTTCTTAGGGAGAATGGCCGTGCTTTTAGTCGCTGTGGTGGCTGCCGCACTTGCCTTTAGACAAAACAATACCATTCTAAGCCTCGTTGCTTATGCTTGGGCAGGTTTCGGAGCTTCCTTCGGACCAGTCATTCTGTTAAGCTTGTTCTGGAAAAAGATGAACCACTGGGGCGCCCTGTATGGTATGATCGTCGGTGCTGTAACGGTGATACTATGGAAAAACTTCGACCTTGGAAAGGTATTTTTCGGAGAATCCTTATATGAAATCGTTCCAGGCTTCCTCTTGAACTTAGTCGTTGCTGTTGTCATCAGCCTGGCAACTTATAAAAAGAACGAACAAATTGAAAAAGAATTTGAAGAAAGCATCCGCTTGATGAAAGACGCATCTTAATAAAAAGAAGGAGAACATATTGGCGTATGTTCTCCTTCTTTATTACACTTCTTCCCCGTTTGTCGCAATTACATCCTTATACCAATCAAAGGATTTCTTTTTCGATCTGGCAAGCGTTCCATTGCCTTCATTATCACGATCGACATAGATAAACCCGTAGCGTTTTTTCATTTCACCAGTTGTAAAGGATACACAATCGATACATCCCCACGGAGTATAACCCATTAATTCCACGCCATCTAATTCAACAGCCTTTTTCATTTCTTTAATATGGGCACCTAGATAGTCAATACGGTAATCGTCATGGCAGCTGCCGTCTTCCTCTTTCACGTCAATTGCACCAAAGCCATTTTCTACAATGAAAAGTGGTAATTCATAGCGCTCATATAATTGATTCAAGGAATAGCGTAGCCCCACAGGGTCAATTTGCCAACCCCAGTCAGAAGCTTTCACAAATGGATTCTTCACACTGGATTTTGAACCAACCACTGTTTTATCATCCAATTCATTCACGCCGCTTTTTACTGCGTCAGACATATAATAGCTAAACCCAATATAATCAACAGTTCCCTCTGCTAAAATCTTGGCATCTTCCGGCTGCATCTTGATGTTGTAGCCCTTTCTTTCCCACTCTTTTAAAGCATAAGCAGGATAGTGACCTCTGCAATGTACATCTGCAAAGAACCAGCGGTCATGCATCGATTCCACCTGAAGCATCATATCATCCGGGTTGCAAGAGTAAGGGTAAATCGGAACAAAAGAAACCATGCAGCCAATCTTGAAATCAGGATTAATAGCATGTCCAGCCTTCACGACCAAAGCACTTGCCACCATTTGGTGATGGGCAGCCTGGTACATCACTTCTTCTGGATTCTCTCCTTCTTCACAACGAACCCCTGAATTGGTCCATAAAAAGATAGGATTCGCCGTATTTTTTTGATTGTTGATTTCGTTAAAAGTCATCCAGTACTTCACTTTATTTTTATAACGTTCCATTACAGCAGTAGAAAAACGCACAAAGAAATCAACTACTTCACGGCTCCTCCAGCCACCGTATTCTTTTGCGAGGTGGTACGGCATTTCAAAATGGCTAAGGGTAATAACCGGCTCGATCCCATACTTTAACAATTCATCAAACAGATCATCATAGAATTTCAGGCCTTCTTCATTCGGCTCTAGTTCATCCCCTTTTGGAAAAATCCGTGTCCAGTTAATACTTGTGCGGAAACATTTAAAGCCCATTTCGGCGAATAAAGCGATATCTTCTTTATAGTGCCCATGAAAATCAATGGCAACATGATTAGGATAGTATTTTCCCTCAACGATGCCATCAGTAATTTCCCGTGGCACACCATGGGCACCGGCAGTCATCACATCTGCCACACTTGGACCTTTACCCCCTTTATTCCATCCGCCTTCAACTTGGTGAGCTGCAACGGCGCCCCCCCATAAAAAATCCTTATGAAAAGCCATGAAAGTCTCCTCCTAAAATATAAACTAATCAATTAACCCTACTTTTTTTAATCTTGGAATCATCATTTTCATAAATACATTTAACAACGGGCCAAAGAGAAGCATCATAATAACCGTACCTTCTCTAACCGTGATGCATTGATTAAAGAAAAACGAAACTCCCAAGGCGACCACAATGGATAAGATGTCCACAAATTGTCTGATCGCTCCGAAGTTTTTATTGATCTTTTTCGAGATCACCATACAACATGATTCCAAGGGAAACGTGATTAAGTTAATCGTCATAATCATCGAAACGGCTCCTGCACAAATAACACAAGATACGATCAGCAATACGATGTTAGCCCAATAGCTGTGGATAGTAAACCTGGCAAAAACGTCATAGAACATAAAATTAACGACATATCCCAACAGAATAGCCACTAAGATTTGTGTCAAAGTTTTCAGCTTAAATTCCTTTTTCAAGAGGAAAAGTTGAATCAGCACACAGCTAATATTCATCATCATTGAAAATGTTCCAACTTTCATATCGATGACTCCTGATATACTTTGACTCAAAGCATCCCATGCTCCGACTCCGACAGCTGCCTTTAATGCCATGCTTGCACCCACACCTGTCATAATCATGCTAATGGCAACAATGATAACCCTTTGAATTGCTTTCATCATGTCCGTTTGTCCTCGATTATCTTTGATTAAAAAGCGTTAATGTAATAATATAAAATCAATTACCGCATTAGAATACTTTGCGAACAGATTAGAAAGCCTTTTCAATTATTTTCGTATTTTACTATAGATTGTTGAAATGCCTTTTCAATATAAAGGGGTTACTTTTACCATGATCATTTCAAATAGACTGGAAGCCATGGAATCTTTATCGAAATCCGAGGAGATTCTTGCGAAGTACATATTGAAAGAAAAAGAGAATATTGAGAAACTATCCACTATCGACTTGGCCAATGCTACGTATACCTCCCCATCAACTGTGGTCCGTTTATCAAAAAAGCTGGGCTTCAGCGGCTGGAATGAATTTAAGGAAAAGTATCTAGAGGAGCTTTATTATTTAAACAGCCACTTTACCAAAATTGATCCCAATTTTCCCTTTCAACCCCATGATACTTTTATGGCGGTTGCTTCAAAAATAGGCCATCTGGCCACAGAGACGATTCAGGATACACTATCTCTTATAAAAAACGAGGATCTCAAACAGGCCATTGATCTGTTGGCGAATGCAGAAATGATCAATATATTTGGTATTAGCAATTCTCTCCTGATGGCTTACGATTTCAAACATAAAATGCTCCGCATCAATCGCCGTGTAGAGATCATGAATTTACCGGAAGAACAGGTATATGTTGCTTTGAATTCCTCTCCGAAGGATACGGCCATTTTAATCTCCTACACCGGGGAATCAGAAGAAGTCTTAAAGATTGCCGAGATTTTAAGGAAAAACAAAACTCCCATCATTGCCCTAACAAGCATCGGTGAAAATAGCTTATCAAAATATGCAAACTGTACGCTTTCTGTCTCAACCAGAGAAAAACTCTATTCTAAAATTGCCACCTATTCATCTAATAATTCGATTCACCTCGTTCTGGATATCCTTTATTCCTGTTTATTTAAATTAAACTACCATCGTAACCTAGAGTATAAGACGAATATTTCGAGGAAAATTGATGAGCGAACTTCGGATAGTGAGTTAATAAAAGAGAAAGAGGATATTTNNAAATATCCTCTTTCTCTTATTTTAGAGTATTGACCAAGGAATCCAACTTCATAACGGTTTTCCAATTGCGAACCGTTGCATGTACACCTAGCTTCGACAACTTTGCGGCAAGCTTTGAATCTCTAAAGCTAATTTGAAAAAATAGATAAACCTGTTTTCCGATTATCTGGAATCGTTCCTTTTCATTTTGAAAAGAGCTTAACTGGTTAACCCCTTCGGGTGAAGGCTCCTCTGCCAAAAAAGCGACATGAACACTTTCCCCTTCATCTAAGGAGCTTAGTGTGTAAGGGCAATTTTGAATGATTTCATTCAGTTCAGTAGCTGTTCTCAAGACTACCGGCACCGGGAAGCCGAATGTTTTACTGATTTCGTCCTCCAATCGCCTTGTGAGGGACCGGGACTCTTCATCTGACTCAAACAAGATATTTCCGCTCTGTATGTACGTTTTAACCTTTCGCAACCCCATTGCTTCCAATAGATTTCTTAAATCTGCCATTTTAATAATATGATGCCCGCCAACATTAATACCTCTTAATAGTCCAATATAAATGGTCATTTGTGCACCCCTGTTTTAGTAGTCTCTTCATTCAATCTTACCATTTTCTTTAATTACTAAACTACTGCAGGAAAACGGCTTTTACTGTAGAACTAGATGGTTTAAGGAGGGATATTTATGGTTTTACAAAGAGTGAGTTTGGTAACGATAGGCGCTGTCAATTTACCGGAGCTTCGTGCCTTTTATCAATCGCTGGGGTGGGAAGAATCAGAGATCAGTTCGGATCAATATGCTGTATTTAAAACAGCTGGGGTTCTGTTTTCCTTATTCCCGATTGAGGAGCTGGCCAAAGATGCCGGAGTGGACTTTACGAATTCAGGCGATGGGTTTCGCCCGGTTACGCTTGCTATTAATGTAGATCAACCGGAACAGGTTGACACAACCATCGAAGAAATCCGTGCTGCGGGGGCGAGAATTATTCGCGAACCTAGCAATGCCTTCTGGGGCGGACGCACCGCTTATTTTGCTGACCCAGAGAATAATCTCTGGGAAGTGGCCTGGAACCCGAGTGCTGTTTTCGATGATCGTGGGGCAATGATTTCTTTTTAGTTTTTGAAAAAGGGTGGCCAAGAGATTGGACCACCTTGTTTTCTCTTCGGACATGATCTTGCTTTTGCAGCTCTGACTTGTCCGATGTTCGCTCGGCTTCAGACACAGCCTTGCTTTTTT
>NZ_JBALNY010000023.1:0-12941 GCF_036962145.1 Bacillus sp. JJ1764
CAGAGTGTAAAAAATCAAACCTGTTCTTTAACACACCCTTAATAATAAATATAAAAAAGCTAGACTATAACATTCTCCAGGAGATGTCATGTCTAGCTTATGGTTCAGTTCCTTTATTCCTCATCACCTTTACCCGGCAAACAGGTAGAGAGTATTTTGATTCCTTTTTCAATATCGTCAATGGATAAGCCACCAAATCCTAACATCATATAGGAATGACTTTCGGGATCTTGAGTCGACCAAAATCTTTTAGGTGAGTAGACTTTTATACCCTTCTGGAGACCCCTTTCAATCATCTCGATGGCTGTTATCCCTTTTAGTTTCAATAAAATATGTAATCCTGACCTTTCACCCACAATTTTTACACCATTGCCCATATATTGTTCAATACTCCTTAACAGTGCCTGATGTTTTCTTTGATACGTCTTCCTCATCCTTCGAATATGCCTTTCGAATTCTCCAGATTGCATAAACAATGCCATTGCTCTTTGAATAATAGGTGAGACAGATTGATTATATGCTGCAAACCTTTCTGTATATTGAATCATCAGCGAAGGTGGCAGGACAATATAACTTAGTCTGGCAGAAGGAAGAAAGCATTTAGAAAATGTACCTAAATAAATAACCCGTTCCTCTTCATCCAGCGATTTCAAAGATGGAATTGGCTGACCCCTGTATCGAAACTCCCCGTCATAGTCATCCTCAATAATATATCCCCCAGTTTGATACGCCCATTTCAGCAAGCGCATTCTTTTTGAAACAGATAGAACCATACCAATCGGAAATTGGTGAGAAGGTGTTACATATACGGCTTTTGGTTTTCCGGTTTGGATATACTCAATCGATAAACCATCTTTTTCAAGAGGTACCGGTTTAATTAGGCATCCTTGATCTTCTAAGATTGAACGAACTCCACTGTACCCTGGTTCTTCCATCGCTACAGTTTTTTCCCGAAGCCCTAAAAGCTGGCAAATCAGTGTCACGGATGACTGTGTTCCAGCCGTAATAATAATTTGCTCTGGAACTGAGCGTACACCTCTTGATTGCAATAAATAGTTTGAAACTTCCCGTCTTAATTCCCAATCTCCCATTCTGTCACTATATTGAAATAGCCAGCGGGAATCCTGGTCAATTGCATCCGCCAGACATCTCTTCCACTGTTTTAAGGGGAATTTATCCATATCAACATTCCCATATTCAAAATCAACAAGGACCTCACTTGATGGTCCACTCTCTACCCCAATAGGATGTTCCTCTTCTATCGGGTGTAATAAAGGCTTCTCAATCTCAGATACCCATATCCCACTTTTAGGGATACTCTCAAGATATCCCTCTGCTTGCAGTTGCTGATAAGCAGCCTCCACTGTGTTCCGACTCACCTTTAAATGGAGTGTTAGCTGACGAATAGATGGCATCTTCATGCCAGGTAAAAGCCTGCTTTCTTCAATTTCGTTTTTAATCCACTGATACAATTGGCTGTATAGCGGCTCAGGTAATTCTTTTTGTAAAAATGGGGATATTTCCACAATCAACCCTCCATCTGTCCCTATCAAACTTTTCAATTCTGTCACTTTTCTCATGTACAGAAATTTCTTACAATGATTTTATCATTTTTAAAGAAAGCGGGGATGGAAAATGAATAAAATTCGCCAGGAAAAATTAGTATGTACAGATGATCAGCGTATTAATGAGTTTTTAAATCAGGCACGGACGGGTTATCTTGGATTAACCGATGGAGAAGTTCCCTATGTGGTCCCTTTGAATTTTGTCATGATGAATGAGGCTGTTTATTTTCATGGAGCTGCCCATGGGAGAAAAATAGAGTTGATCAAAGCCAATCCCAATGGTTGTTTCACAGTAGCTGAAGATTTTGGAACCATGGTTAGTCCTATTCCTGCCAAGACAGATACTGCTTATATGAGTGTGATGATGTTTGGAGAACTCGAAGAGGTAACTGATTTACATGAAGCAACAGCCGCGATGCAATCGATGCTCGATAAGTATGTGCCTGGCTACTATAATAAGAACCTGCCACAATCCCATGTTGAGAAATACCGCTCTTCACTAGGGAGCCACACATCGGTTTTTAGACTTATTCCTAGCGAACGGACTGCTAAAGAAAATCGATTGGATCCTCAAATTTCTTTTTACTCCGGCAGGAAAGTTGATATGGATATCTAAGCTTATTCTTGATGTCCCTTTCCAATAGGATAGGTCAAAAAAGGGGGCTAATGCAAAACAAACATTGGCCCCCTTTTTTACATCAATAACATAGATTGAGTTATTTTATTTCCTAACTTCAATTAAATTTTTAAATGTCTTCTCATGTTGAAGCAGCCATTCTTTTCTCCACAGACCGCCTGCATAACCGGTTAATTTCCCATTTGAACCGATTACTCTGTGACAGGGAATAACAATGCTTAACTTGTTTTTCCCATTAGCACTCCCTACAGCTCTGATGGCCTTTTCATTACCTATGGAAACGGCAATATCCCTATAAGAACCAGTTTTTGCATAGGGGATTTTTATTAAAGCTTCCCATACTGTTTTTTGAAATTCAGTTCCTTCAAATTGAATAGGGAAGGTAAATTCATTCCGCTCACCTTTAAAATACTCGTTAAGTTGGTTATAGCATTCTTCTAAAACCGTGGGAGTTTCAGCATGTAAATCATTAACCTTTTTACTCTCTTCAGAGAACAAAATAGAACTGATGGCTTCATTTGTACCGATTATTTCTATCACGCCTATCGGTGATTCATAATCTAATTTATATTTTTTTGTCATATAAGGACCTCCATAGATAAAAGGTGGCATATGACTGCCAGCCTTTCCAATCTGCTGCTAATTCATTTATTTCTTCAATTGTCGGTTTCCTTTCAAGTCCTAATATATTCTTTAATGCATTATGAAGGCCGACATCCGTAATAGGGAAAGAAGAAGTAATGTGAAGGCATTTCATCATCACATATTCTGCCGTCCACGCTCCAATACCTCTAAATATCATAAGGTACTTTTGTATTTGTTGATGTTCTTTTTTCTCTAGCAATAATTCTTTTGTTAGTTCACCATTCGTCATAGCTTTAGCGATGTCAACGATGTATTCTGCCTTTCTGCCGGTGAATTGAAGTTTTCTTAAATCATCCACAGGTATGGAAGCTATTTTTTCAAATGAGGGGAATACCCAAAACGTTTTCCCTTCGAAAGTTAAACATTCGCCATATTGTTCAACGAAACGTTTCTTTAAAGTATAAGCAAATGGTAAATTTATTTGCTGTCCGATAATCGCCCATACCAGTGCTTCAAATATATCAGGAATGCATATTATCCGTAATCCATCATATTTTTGGACCAGTGTCCTTAAAACTTTATCTTGACCACCCATTTGATAAAATCCTTCTAGATCCTGGTCCAAATCAAACCATTCCCAAATATACTCTGCCACTTTTGCGCGGTAGTGAACCGATGGTAAGCTTATCGGGAAATCTACCTTTATAGAATTGTTGACATATCCAATTTTGCATAATATCAAAGATTCTTTCACTTTAATTAGTTTATATACATTCTCCTCGTTTATTTGATGAAGGATTTCCTGATTGGACCTACCTAAAAAAATTAAACACTCTTCAAAATTAAATTCCTTCGGAGGATAAATCTCCATATAAGACTCATGATCAATCCAATTCATTTAGGAGTTCCTTTCGATATTGACTGGGTGAACAGTATTTTAAGCTTCGAAATACTTTATAAAAATTGGAAGGACTCTGAAATCCCACCTCATAACAAATCTCAAGATTCGTAAGGGTCGAGCATTTTAGAAGATGGGCTGCCTTATCGATACGTATTTTTTCTAAATAAGTACGCGGAGTCTCTGAGGTTTCTTGTTTAAATAAGCGTTCCAAATAATAGGGACTTAAACCGACTTGATCCGCTATATCTTTTAACACCAAATTTTGTTTATAATGATTGATCAGAAACGTAATGACATTTCTGACAAGCTCAATATGAGGTGAATGCTCAACTTCCGGCTGACATCTTTTGCAAGGACGATAACCAGCTTTTTCAACTTCATTCATGTTAGTATAAAACTCAACATTTACTTTTTTGGGCTTCCTTGATCTGCAGGAAGGTCGACAGTATATTTTAGTTGTTTTTACTGCAGTAAAAAATAGTCCATCATATTTACGGTCACAAGCGATGATTTTCTCCCACATCTCTTCAAATGAAAGGTTGATATTAGTCGCCACGTCACTTCACTATCCTTTCTGCACTGGTATCAGGTTTTAAGAAAGAAAATGGACACCCAATGCAATCGTTCACCAGCATTCTAGTTACTTTATCAGATAGGGCATTTCTACACCTTGAACGTCTTTTTTAAGCTTATTACAATTCGTCATTTCGGGTAAAGCTTATATTCATTGGCCTCATTTTAACAAGTAATTGCCCGTCTTTTCGTCCTCATTCTTGCTCTTATGGTCCCACTTTGGGGACAAGAAAAAAGTGAAGCAAATTTATACTCCACTTCTGATGTTACAATTTTCTGTATCAAAAAAACAAATTAAGATTATCATTAATAAAACCGGCAGGTAATTCCTGACTTTTTTATTTTTTTGCATATAAAAAAGCAGGCCAATTTTTATGCCTGCCCATAGTATTTACAGTTATGCAGATTTTTTACTTTGCACACTTAGATTTTTCGGCTTTGTTTCCGGCAGTACAAGTGCAAAAACAAGATATAGGGATGAAGCAGCAACGAAGAAAATCATTGAAGGTACATATCCCGCTGACCCGAGGATTGTACTCCAAGTAATGGTAATAATGGTTTGAGCAGCGTAAGCTATTGCCCAAAACAATCCAAAAATAACGGTTAATTTTTGAGGTGACATACCATCAAGTTCATGGGCTAGGTTCATGTAAATTGGATATTGAATGAACATAGCAAAACCCGAAATAAAAGCAAATGCGTATGATGACATTGGAGATAAGTTTCCTAGAACAATCGTCATAGTGAATGAAAGGATCATCACTGTTCCGCTTGTTAATAAAATAGGTTTGCGAGGTGTGCCTTTTGTTCCGATTTTCATTCCTACGAAAGTACCGATAATACCTGCTCCAGATACTAACAGATTAATAATTGAGCCGCTTAACTCTGTATACTGCTCAAAGACTGGTTTTAAGCTAACTAAAGATAATATATACAACGTTAGGAAACCGCTAAACCCTAATGCATATTTCCAGAGGAAAGGATCCTTAATCGCATCTTTATAACCATACTCAATCACTTGTCCTGTATTGGATGATTTTGTATCAAAGTTCTCTCCCATCAACAGCCAAGCTACAAACGTAATTAAGGTTAAGGAGGCAAAAATAGATAAAGTAAGCTTCCAGTCATGTGTTAGCTGGTTTGCTAAAAATGTAAACAGTAAGGATACGATAAATGCACCTACATTATAAGAAACTGTATTCAAGGCATTAATACGAAGCTTTTGAGTACTGTTTGTAATATAGCGGCTAACAACAGGGTTCATATAAACGATAACCATTGATCCACCAAGCCCCATAACCATTCTGGCTCCAGTATATGCCCAGTAGTTTGGAAGATATATAGCAACAAGAGCCATCATTAAAAAGCCAATGGCAAGGCTTGCCGCCTTCTTAGGTCCTAATTTCATCAAGATCATTGCTGCAAGAATATTTGCAAACACTCGTGCCGTTGTAATGGAATAGTTTACAACTTGGGAAATTACAGGATCAACTGGCCCTCTAAAGAACGTCATCGTAATCTGCGGAGTTAAGGAAGAACCTGCGACCCAGTTCATCGCAAATGTAACATAAGCAAACCAAAGTATCGCAATCATAAAATAGCCTTTTCTTTTATTAACCTGGTTCATGATTTTCACCTTCTTTTATTATTGTGATTCAGGGAGGGGACCCCTCCCACTTTTAGACTTGATGAATATACTTACGCAAACTGTAATGCCCATGCTTCCATTACTTTTTCCTCTTCAAAGTTAAGCCCCATGGGATTATTCATAAAAATTCGCTCATCCATTGTCTTTAGATTTTCTACAATCAACGGAATGAATTCCATCTGATCAAAAATATCCTTTTGAATATCGACACCAGGAGCAATCTCTGTTAAGGTCAGCCCTTCAGGAAGAAGCTCAAATACCGCTCGTTCCGTAATGTAGATGACCTTTTTTCCATTCTGACGGGCAACATTTCCGCTGAAGGTAATCTGTTCTACCGAACTGATAAACTTCTTAGCTTTTCCTTCTTGGAGAATATCTAGTTTTCCATCAGCAGCCCTTACCTTCAGGCCTCCAGCTGTAAATGTACCGCAGAAAGCAAGTTCCTCCGCATTTTGCGTAATATTGATGAAACCGCCGCAGCCAGCAATTTTTGGACCGAATTTAGAAACATTGATATTACCGTCCCCATCACATTGAGCAAGGCCGAGGAACGCTGCATCAATACCGCCGCCATCGTAAAAATCGAACATGTATGGCTGGTCGATAATCGCTTCAGGAACCGCTGAACATCCAAAGTCCAGCCCGCCTGCAGGTGTTCCGCCTACCGCTCCAGGCTCGATTGTTGGCGTAAAACCTTTTTCCTGACCTTCCTCGCGAAGAACCTCCGCAATGATTTCCGGCACACCGATTCCATAGTTTAGTACTTTTTTGTTGGGGTCAAGAAGCATTGCTGCTCGTCGGGCAATCACCTTGCGTTCGTTCAGAGGATATACATTTGTTTCTTTTTTAATAACTACATCACTTCGGACAAAGGCATCATTGAATTGAGTTCCAAACGTTTGCATATGGTTTTCAATTTTGTCCACAACCACAACATAGTCGACAAGGATTCCAGGAATTTTTACCTGTTTAGGGTCAATCGAACCGTTCTTAACCATCTTTTCAACTTGAACAATAACCATTCCGCCGTTATTTTTTGCATTCATTGCTATTGAGAGAACCTCAAGAGTCAATGGCTCTTTGCCGAATGAAATATTACCGTTCTCATCAGCTTCTGTTCCTTTTACAATAGCTATATCGATTTTTTGAGTTTTATAGGCAAGGTATTCTTTCCCATCAAAACATACCTTTTCAACAATCTTTTCGGTTGTTACTTCGTTTAACTTCCCACCATCAATGTCAGGGTCTACAAAGGTACCAAGTCCAACATGGGTAATGGTTCTAGGCTTGCCCGCAGCACTATCACGGAACATTTGTGCAATTACTCCTTGAGGCAGATTGTATGCCTCAATTTTATTGGCTGCAACAAGTGGCTGAAGCTTTGGTGCAAGCCCCCAGTGACCACCGATCACTTTTTTAATAAGCCCTTCATGTGCGTAATGGTTTAATCCTCTTTCTCCTCCATCGCCGATTCCGGCTGCATACAATAGGGTCAGATTTTCTGGTTTTCCCGTTTCAAGGTAGCGCTTTTCCACCTCTTGATGGATTTCCTCTGCCACCCCAGTACCAATAAATCCTCCTACACCTAAAATGGCACCGTCAAAAATTAGTTCTGCTGCTCCTTTTGAACTGATTAACTTAGATTTTCCCATCGTCGGTTCTCCTTCCATTATCGAAAAATTAAGGACGTAATTGGCTAAGCTGTTCTAAATCGATTTCAGCGCCATAATCCACACCTTTATATTCGAAGCCGTTTAATTGCATAAATTCCTTCGTGAAAACTTCAACTGCAGTAATTTCACGGAAGTTTTCAGGTGTTACTTGGTCAACAATTGCCTTTACTTCCATCTGAACATCTTCTCGTAATTCCCATGAATCTGGACGGAGATACCCGTTTTCGTCATACTCTCGCTTGTTGCCGTATAGCATATCTTTAAAGAAACGTTGTTTATGCATAATAGGTGTTTCATGAAGTCCCTTTTCCAACATGACCTTGTAAAGAGCACTTGCGTATACTGGTAAAATTGGAATTACTGCACTTGCTTTCGTTGTAACCGCTTTACTTACACAAATGACCGATTCTCCATTTACTTTTTCTTTAAGGATTTTATCCATTCTCTTAGATGTTTCTGCAGCATGTGCCTTTGCTTGGCCTAAAGTTCCACCGCTGTAAAATGGTCTAGTGATATCAGGGCCAAGATATGAATACAAAACTGTTTTAAAACCTTCAGTAAGCAAGCCTTCTTCTAACAAAGCGTTGACCCACAGCTCCCAGTCTTCACCGCCCATTACTTTTACCGTATCGGCAATTTCTTGTTCCGTTGCCGGTTCTACTACCTGTTCAAATATCTCCTGTTTTTCAAGGTTAATACTGTAATCCCTTACTTCTTCACCAATGGATTTAATACATGATGTATAAACCGTACCAGTTACAGGATCGATTCGTTTTGGCGAGGCAAGGCTATATACAAGAATATCAATCTGGCCAAATTCTTCTTTGATATATTGGATTACCTGTTCTTTCATTTTTGTAGAGAATGCATCTCCGATAAAGTTTTTAGCAATTAAACCTTCTTTTTCTGCTTCCTGTTTAAAGAAGATATTATTCCACCATCCGGCAGTTCCTGTTTGTTCAGGGGAGGTTATTCCTCTCTCAAAGGAGACTCCGATTGTGTCAGCTTGCGACCCAAAGGCAAGAGAAATCCGTGAAGCTAAACCATAACTTGATGATGCGCCAAGAATAAGCGCTTTTTTTGGACCATCAAATTTTCCATTCTGCTTTACATAAGTTATTTGTTCTTTAATGGAAGCCTCACAGCCATATGGATGAGCTGCGCGAGCAATGTTTCCTTTTAATACTGGTTCAATAGTTACCTTTGGTAATGCAGTTAACGTAGTCATATTTATCTCCTCCATACTTCTTGATGTGTTTTTTTCATATTCCTGGTTTGGAAAAACATTGGGCATATATTAATGTACAAAGCGTTTTATTTGGGCGGAATGACCTTTGCCATGCCCTCTATTACAGCTTCACCATGTTGGTTATAGCAAGTTGTCTTGATTTCACAAATAAAGAATTTTCCTTTATCGACCATGTTTACCACTTCTGCTTCAGCTGTAATGGTATCTCCAATAAGGACCGGTTTTTTGAATGAAAGTTCCTGTCCCAGATAGATGGTTCCTGCCCCTGGAAGCTTCATACCCAGCACTGCTGAAATAAGGCCAGCTCCAAGCATTCCATGTGCAATGCGTGATTTAAATGGAGTATTTTTTGCATATTCTTCGTTTACATGAGCTGGATTTAAATCACCGGTGATGCCGGCAAACAAATATACATCGCTTTCTGAAATGGTTTTGGTCATATAGGCTTGATCGCCAATGGATAATTCCGATACTCTTTTTCCGACTAATACTTCTTGTGATGCTGCCATCTATATCACCCTTTTCAATTGACTTTAATATTTGATCAACATTTCACATACTTTAGGAAAAGAACTGCAAGTCCATGGCTTTTTTTAGGATTTTGTTTGTAAAACAGCTCCATTCATTCAATATCCACGGCTTTTTTTAGTCCACGGCATCAAATAAGAATGATTTTCTACAAAAAAGATATAGCCGGCAGTGCTTGATTGCCCGCTGGATAATGTTTTAAGTTTCTCCAGCATTTTTGAGGGGAAATATTCGCAGGCAAATGAACTACCGGCTAATCCTGTTTTACAGTGAAGCTCCCTTACTTGAAGTCCACGGCTTGCTTTTGTTCCTGATTCCTTAATGATTTAATCTAGACAGACTTTACAATCACTGCTGTTCCCATACCACCGCCAATACAAAGAGAGGCTAGGCCATATTCGGCATTCTGTTTTTTCATTTCATAAAGAAGGGTTGTTGTAATTCTTGCACCTGACGCACCAAGTGGATGGCCGAGGGCAATTGCACCGCCATTGACATTTGTGCGTTCTTCAAACCACTCGTCCGTAACATTAAAATGCTGTTTAAGCTCATGAATGACACCCAGTGATTGCCCGGCAAATGCCTCGTTCAATTCAATTAATTGAATATCTGTAAAATTAATATCCACTTTGGACATGGCATCTTTAATAGCCGGTACAGGTCCGAGGCCCATAACTGATGGGTCCACTCCGCCTTGGCCAATGCCAATGATCTCAAACAATGGAGTTAATTCGTATTTTTCAACAGCCTCTTCAGATGCAACCATTAATACAGCCGCACCGTCGTTAATTCCAGATGCATTACCTGCTGTTACAGTTCCTTCTTTTTTGAATGCAGGCTTTAATGATGTTATTTTTTCGAGGCTTGTACTTCGGTTTGGATGTTCATCTGTGTCAACAATGAT
Organism: Bacillus sp. JJ1764; assembly: GCF_036962145.1. Classification (NCBI taxonomy): domain Bacteria; kingdom Bacillati; phylum Bacillota; class Bacilli; order Caryophanales; family Bacillaceae; genus Bacillus; species Bacillus sp. JJ1764. Next base: position 10,264 of record NZ_JBALNY010000023.1, read on the forward strand.
GCTTCCTTTTCGAGTTTTTACTTCAATTGGAACAATTTCATTCTTAAACCTGCCGCTATCGATCGCATTAATGGCCTTTTGCTGTGACTTCCAGGAGAATTGATCCTGCATTTCACGTGTGATACTATATTTTTCTACAATGTTTTCAGTCGTAATTCCCATATGATAGTGATGGAAAGCATCTGTTAGTGCATCACTAATAATGGTATCGGATAATTGCATGTCTCCCATTTTATTGCCGTTACGGGCCTGAAGTCCCTTCATAACAAAAGGAGCTTGCGACATCATTTCAACTCCGCCTGTGATTACAACCTCTGCAGAACCAGCTTTAATACTGTTGTAGGCTGTCATGATCGATTTCATTCCGCTTCCGCAAATCATATTTATTGAATAAGCGGGTACCTCTTCAGGCACTCCAGCAAAAATAGATGCTTGACGTGCCACACCTTGTCCCTGCCCAGCGGTTAATACGTGTCCGATAATGACTTCACTAATTCTGCTAGGGTCTATTTTAGTTTCCTCTAACACCGCTTTTATGACATGGCCAAGAAGTTCACCCGAAGGTACTGTTGAAAGGGTTCCTAGCATTCTGCCAATCGGGCTCCTTTTTGCGGAAACAATAAATACTTTTCCCATTTTTTTGGCTCCTTTTCAGGCTAAAACTATTGTTTTAAGTTATTATTTAAAGTCTAAGTCCGCCATTCACTGAAAGAACATGTCCATTTACGTAACTTGATTCATCGCTCGCAAGAAATAAAATAGCATTTGCGATTTCCTGCGGTTCTCCCAAACGTCCAAGCGGTGTTTTTTGTCTGATTGGATCTAGAACCTTATCAGGGACGGTTGCCATCATTTCTGTCATTACATAACCTGGAGCAATAGCATTAGTCCTTACAGCCGCACCTTTTCGAGTAAATTCTTTTGCCCATGTATAAGTCATCCCGATTACTCCGGCTTTGGTTGCCGCATAGTTTGTTTGGCCGATATTTCCATATTCACCTACAACTGAAGCAATATTGACAATCGACCCTTTGCCGTTCTCCATCATGATTGGTGCAATTGCTTGTGTCAGGTTAAATACACCTTTTAAGTTCACATCAATTACAGCATCCCACATCGATTCATCCATTTTTTGTAGAAGAGCATCACGAGTAATTCCTGCGTTATTAATTAATACATCAATTTTTCCATATTCATTTTTAACTCGCTCAATAAATGCTGAAATCTGCTCTCTGTTTGTTACATTTAGTTCTACATGAGTTATATTATCTGCACTATAATCTCCAGCCGCCATGTCGACAGCAAATACCATCTTTACGCCTTCTCTTGAAAATGTTTCACATACCGCACGGCCAATTCCGCGGGCACCTCCGGTCACGATTGCTATTTTCCCATCCATTCGATTCATCAGTGTACCTCCCTGGTTATGCTTTGCTTTTGTTTTCTGTAAGCTGCCTACACCAATAATGTAATTCAAGGGTTCACATAAAGATAATACATAGAAATTATAGGACCTATAACTTATTGCTATAATTTTCACAAACAAAAAGCACTGTTGCCTTAAACCCTTGTTACCACTAATCAAACTGCTTTTTACAAGTTTGATAGTGAAAGAGTTTTTTGGCACAGTGCTAATGAAAGCGGACACATATTTGTCATTTTAAACTGTAAAAAATCTACTTTGTTACTAACTTTTTTCTTAAACCTGGAATGGGAAATTAACTTAATTCAACTAGAAATGTTTCTTTGTACATATTCAATAAAGCGCCTTAATGCAAACGATATATACCTATTTTTCTTGAGAATTATGGAAATTTCCCATTTAACAGATGGGTGATTAACTGGTAGTTGCAAAATCATACTGCTATTGTATTTTTCCACTATAGGCCGAGGAAGTATGGATATCCCTTGATTTAACGCGACAAGTTCAGCAATAAAATCCCATTGGCTGCTTTTAATTGTTACTTTTGGTTCGAACCCTGTCTCTCGGCATGCAGAAATAATCCGATGGTGAAGCATAAAAGTTTCATTAAGCAAGACAAAATTTTCATCCTTTAAATCCTCATAATAAACGATCTCCTTGTTTGCAAGTGGATGGTTTCGGTGGAGAATGAGAACATTTTCATCTGAAACAATCGGTATACTATTGAATTTTTCTAAATCAATAGGAAGGATTACCACACCCGCGTCTACAGAACCATCTTCTACTCTTTCAGAAATAGTTTTAGCCCCTTCTTCTAAAATGGACAATGTTACACCCGGATACAAATTTCGAAAACCTGCTATCAGTGATGGAAAATATGAAGTACCAATAACAGGGGGTATACCAATTTTAATATGCCCTTTTTTTAGGTGTTCCGTATCCCTAATAGATTCTGTAAGTGACTCAAAATCTGACAATAGCTTTTGTGCTTGGGCATACAATTCTTCCCCGGCATCCGTCAATTGAACAAATTTCTCGGATCGGTCAAATAAAAGGACACCAAGCTCGTCTTCAAGATTCTTTATCATTTTGCTTAAAGCAGGCTGAGATATGTGCAATACTTTTGCAGCTACCGTAAAACTTTTTTCTTTAGCAACAACCGTAAAATAAGTTAATTGACGGATTTCCATACAACTTTTCTCCTTATCTTTTTTATTAAGAAAAGTTTTATTAATCTATAGGCTCTGTTAAACTT
>NZ_JBALNY010000023.1:13123-13863 GCF_036962145.1 Bacillus sp. JJ1764
CATCTAAATGAGGTTTTAGTTAGAGCATTTAGAGTTGCTCAGAACTTTTCAATAAAGCTGCTAGAGTTTTTTCCTCTATTACTTCGATTGGCCAGCCGAGTCTATCTTTAATTTTTTTTATGTAGTTCATTAGATTTTCAGAGCATCTTTTGGCTGTTACAAATACAACAACACAATTTTTAAATTCAATAAATGGCCTAACTATTTGATATGCTATATCTACAGGGACAGAATTACCTCTTATCTCCACCCCTGATTTAAAAGGTAAACACATAAAGTACCTTCTACCTCTAAATGTTATCGGTAACTCCATATCAGAGATTTCAAATACTCCATGGGGTTTTTGTGATTCTCTTAATAACACTCTTTCTTCCACACCATTTACAGTTTTAGAAAATTTAATACGAAGTTCATCATCTTTCATTTTTAATAGTCTTTCTAAATCTTGATCAGTAACTACATCAACATTTATTTCATCCAGGCGGAACACTTGATTAATAAACTCATCAGTGTTTATTGGATTAATTTCTTCATATAAACCTACTTCATCTAAATTATTTTCATTAATTAAGTAACAATAATTAGATAAAACTCTTAGCAGTAGTATTTTATCCAATATTTCCATACCTTCAACATCGTCAAATAAAGTATCGAATTTGAATTGAAAATATTCTTTAAATTTATCTACGTTAATATTATATAAATTTGTAAGAATTCTTAGAGCTCCTCTATTTCTTTCA
>NZ_JBALNY010000023.1:13982-14446 GCF_036962145.1 Bacillus sp. JJ1764
AAAAAATCTTAATTGATTATTTTCTTTTAATATTCCTTGAACTTTTGGATTTGAAATAAAATTATTTAAAATCCCTTGTAACATAGTCAGTAGTGATTGACTTTGTCCGGAATACTTACTTTTACCCGCCTTACAATATAGTATTAAGGTTTGCATCATATTTGAAATACTGTATAAACAAGGTACATAAAACTCTTCTAATTCATTTTTTATCACATATGTAAATGCCCATGTACAATTTTCCATTCGTGAAAAAAAATAATTATCAGTTGACGAGCCAAGGTCCGCCTCGTTTTTCATAATTGATTTCATATTTATTAACATTGCCATAACATCTAAGTTAATTTTTTGAAATTGCCTTTGGATTTCCTCTATGTCACCACCCTTAACTTTCCTATATGCATAATAAAAGCTCGAATAATAGAACAGTGATTCTTCATTATAAATTCCATTATAAATTTTAT